>NZ_JAUBTQ010000071.1:0-27476 GCF_036702515.1 Microcoleus sp. BROC3 | reverse complement strand
ATGGGACGGATATCTTTTGGGATGTGTTTAATATATATCTGCATCAATTTACGCCGAGCTGGACGGCAATCTTGTAAGGCTTCATAAATACTTGACCAGCGTCGGCGAAACACAGGAGACAGGGACAAGTCAGCTAGACAGTGGACATGGCGAGTCAATAGGATGGCATCAGTCAATTCAAACGTCGCATCGTGGGCCCGACATAAATACTGATAAGCCGCTTGACGAAATTCTTTTAATTTGGCAAGGTGCATATTAGCAGCTAAGGGTGGGTGGTACTACTCTTAGTTTCTGCCAAATGGGGTCTGCTTTTCAATTCAGGCACCCTTTTTTTATCCCTGGAGATTTTACTTAGTCTAAACTCCAGTATTTTTAGCAAAAATTGCCGCGTCAGGAGATTGTTCAAATCCGACGTTACTTAAAGTTGAAGCATCATTAGCGAGAAAGATTTTGCCTAATTTTTTGTTCATTGACTCGGTTCCTAACCTTCGGAGTAGTTGATGGACTTACTGGTGTGGGTGCAGGGAAAGATGGCTAATTGTTGCTGTGACAAAATTCTCACTTCTAAGTGGAGATTATTAATCACAACAGGAATGCCAACTCCATCGCTCGCTTTTATAGACATATCCTTAATATAAACAAAATAGTCCGTTGACACTCCCCTGGCTGAAGCCGAGGGGATTCTTAAGACATTTCGGCCTTAATATCCCTGTTTCCAGGGTTCCCAAACTCCTCACGTTTGCTCGATCGAGCGTGAGGATATCTTTTGGGCGTTTAGGCACTAATGCCAGGTTTCGCGGAGTCCCCGCGTACCAAATTTAAAGCCCGATCGCGAATAGTTTTTGCAGCGCCAATGTCGGCGTGTTCGTGATACCCGCATTCGGTGCAAATGAATTTTTCGCCATCTCGATTAGACTTGTCTTTATGACCGCAATTCCGGCATTCTTGGCTGGAGTATTTGGGATTGACTTTGATTGCAACTTTTCCTTGCTTTGCAGCGAGATACTCAATCTTCAAAATTAATTCGCCCCAACTAGCATCGGAGATAGAACGGTTTAAACCCTTCTTCCTTGACTGCCCATTCTTGAGAAATCTACCTGTTTTTTCATCAACTTTCACCCGACATCGACGCATCATACCGGAGATGTTCAAATTTTCCAAAGCAATCGCGTCAACGTTGCGAGAAACTATTTTATTCGCAACTTTCCACTGATAGGCTTGGCGCTTATCGCCAATCTTTTGGTGGAAAAGTCCTAGCTTTTTGGCAGCCTTTCTCCGATTTTTACTACTTTTTGCTTTTCGACTAACCCGTCTCTGCCTAATTTCTAGAGTGCGCTTAGCTTTTTTGGTAGTTGAGAACTTGGGATTTTTTATTTGAGTTCCATCGGATAGGTGGACTAATTTTGTAATTCCCATATCGCAACCAATTACTTTGACGACATCTTCTAAAGGTTTTGTCGTGTAATTGGGGACAGATTTGTCCTCAATGCGGATCGAAACATACCAACCATTCTGTCGCTTCCTTACCGCACAAGCTTTGATGGTAAAGCCGTTGGGGATTGGGCGTGAATTGTGAAACCGCATCCAACCTAACTTCGGGAGGTAGATTTTACTACCTTGTATCTTTACTCCCATCGCGAAAGTAAAAGAAGTGAAGTTGCTGCGGTTTTTAAACTTAGGGAAGCCGCGCCCGTCGAAGAAATTTTTATAGGCAGTGTCTAACCGTTTGACGTTTTGCTGTAGAACAGTTGAGTCTATTCCCGCAAACCAGGGCCTAGCTGCTTTTAATTCAGGCAACGCGGTGATTTGAATGTTGCATGGGCTGCGCCTAGGGTTTTTGACTTTTCCATCTTTATCTATTTTCTAAGGTTCGCCAGTTGCACCATTTTTACTAACACAACTGGTCAACGGACAAGCTTCACTCTGTGTTTTAACGTCGCAATAGTTACCTTGAATAAATTGTTGACTGTATTGAGTAATTCTGTCGTTAAGGCACCAATTGTAATGGCTTCTCAACATATTTACCCAATTGGACATTTTAAGATTTTGTGTTTTATTTAGGCGCAACTTGTATACATAGTTTGTTAACAAGTCTAACTCCTTCTTTTTTCTAGGTAGTTATTACTGTATAGCAAAATAGTTGCATATTTTTCTTTTTTACATTTTTTTAACAAAGATGATTTAAGTTTATATTTTTGCTTGCAAAGCCGTTCTGTAAAGACGGGGTTTTAAACCCAATTTTTTTGACAAAGAGAGTAGGCAGGATAAATCCTGCAATGCCCTTTCATCCCCGGACTAAAGTCACGGGGTTTTCAGGGTATTTGTTATAAAAACGATCTAAAATATTGGGGAGAGAACGGGACAAGCCCTTTAGCAAGAATCTAAACACTCCAGCCAGCAATCTTGACACTTACGATCCTGTATTAAATGCAACTGTAAATGTGACGCTCGACAGGATTAAATACAACGCTCGCCAGGATTAAGTGCAACGCCGCTTGCAATCATCGGTTTGAGCCAGGAGAACCCTGCAACTATCAATAGAACTTCCACTTAGCAGCGGTTTCGCGCCCGATCGGGGGTGCTGGCAAAAATTTCAGCGCTTGGCGTAAATTTCTGCACGATTGCTACTCAAACCCCTACTACTGAACGGGCTCAATTCGTCCCCCAAGCTGAAAAACTCGACCGAGATCGTCAGCATTTCGCCAGGTTTCAACGATCTTACCGTTAACAATCCAATGAATGAACATAGCGGTGAATATCTGCCGCCGACCGCGACCGGGAATCCCAAAGAAACTTTCCTGAATGCAGGTATTGGTCAGGCGCACGACAACTTTGTCACCCTCGGCAATTATGTCTTCAACCGTCCATGTCTGAGCGATGGGGCCGATTATTTCAAATAGTTCGCGAACCCCATCCGGGCCAGAGGAAAGATTTGGTGGGCCACCGTGCATTTTCCAATTCGGGTCAGTCATTTTACAAATTTCTTCGATCCGATGTTCGCTGATGAGTTTAAACCATTGTCGAGCGATTATTTTGTTGTCCTCAATAGTAGACATCGCTACTCCTCCTTGACTATGATTAAAAATTGGTTCAATGCAATTGTTCTCAAGTCGATCGCCCTAGCTTGAAATTTTTTGCTCGGTACGCGATGAATCGTTAGTAGCAGTACAAGGCGAACTTAAACAAGATGAAATGGGTTTGACTATCCTTTGAAATATTCGCTTTGAAACCTGATATATCTACATTAGATCGAGATTGGGAATTTGTCTTTACAGTAAAAGTATGGACTTGAGTTTTTGGCGTTCGCGGCCGTGTTAATTCGAGCGCTAGCGTGATTCTTGGATATAACGAGAAACATTACCGATCGCTTCAACGGCATACTTGTTTCCTAAATCAAATGCTAAGGCTCGCTTGAAATTGACTAACGCGGTTTGGTAGTCTTTCTGTTTGATTCCTGCGTAGCCCAAATTCATACAGGTTTTGAAATCTGGACAAGTACCGGGTATCGCCATCACGTAAGGCTCAACAACGTTAATTGGGGTAAATGCTTTGATATCTTCTGGTTTGAGGAGTAAGGCTTGCTGGAAATAGTTGAGCGCTTGGGCTGGATTCGACTTAAGTTGCGTTTCTCCGCGACTCATGCAGTCGTTCAATGTCAAGCAAACGCCTTCCGAACCTCCGCCACTGGGTGAACTTGACCCGGAACCCGACCCGGAACCCGACCCGGAACCTGAACCATTGTGACAAGGGTAGTCTCCTGTTCTGCGATTGGTATGACATCCGCTGGCATCAGTGCGACCTGGATGTCCCCAGCTACTCTCCGCAAGCGAGACAGCCGATAAAGCTAAAAAAGCAGCAGTTAGGGCTTTGGATACCTTGCGATTAATTTTCATGGGGTTTCATTCTGGTTTGGTGTTGCAGTCAAACAAGCCGTAGATGCAGCGGAATCAAGAGCGAGTTGCGATCGCGTTACAGGTGACGCGGTGGTTTGTCTTCGGAAATAACTGTTGGAACGTTCCAGTTTGGTCTGGGCTTGAGTAGATGAGTTCCATAACTCCCCTTGATCCATCCTACAGCGCATCGCATAAAAATCCACCTCTGCGTTGATTCCCTGCTGCGAATCCCTGATGGTAAATTGACGATGCTATAGCAACCGAGATTCATCAGGATAATTACAATTCGTGACAGTTTGGGGTTTTTCTATTGACAATGCCGTTGGTAATGAAGAGAACGATTTTATAATTGCCTAAACGACCATTTTTCTACTGCGATGCGTTGCTTTTTAGGGGTTGCTAGCACGTTTCCTGGCTTCGGATGCTTTCACATCATAACCGGAGTTAGGATTAGTTTTGTGCAGTTGCATTAACAGGTTAATGTAAAATTCGTAGTATTCCTGCACTGTGGCAAAGTATGAGCTGCGACTTTCTGGGGCAGCTATTTTACGGCGGAGATTTTCAATTAATTTGAGAGAGGCTTCAATATCAGTGAGAGCTCCGGTAAAATTGCCTAACGATCGTTTGACAAAAGCCATGCTGGAAAGGGTAACAGCTTCTCCACCGCGATCGTCTACTGCCCGTCTCAAGGGAAGGGACTGGTTGTAATAGTCTAGCGCTTTCTGTTTCTCTCCCAAATCTGAGTAGACTCTGCCGATGTTGTTCAGGATGGTGGCTTCACCACGCTGATCCTTGATTGCCCGTTTCAGGAGAAGCGATTGGCTGTAATATTCTAGCGCTTTCTTTTTTTCTCCCAAATCTGAGTAAACTAAGCCAATGCTGTTAAGAGCAACGGCTTCCCAGTGAGGACTGCCTACTGCCCGAAACAGCGACAGGGACTGGTTGTAATAATCTAGCGCTTTTTGTTTTTCTCCCAAATTTAAGTAGATTCCACCGATGTTGTAGAGGGTGGTAGCTTCCCCACCGCGATCATTAAGGGTTCGTTTCAGGGGAAGGGACTGGCTGTAATACTCTAGCGCTTTTTGGTGTTCTCCCAAATCTAAATAGGCTCCACCCATGTTGTGGAGGGTGAGGGCTTCTCGACTGCGATTGCCCGCTTTTCGATACAGTTTTAATGCTTCTTCATATTTGACGATCGCACCTCTTAAAGCTTCTGGTGTTCCTTGTTCGTAGAGTTTCTCTGCTTCTTCATATACTTTTTGGGCAGCTTCGCTACTGGTAGTTTGTGCTGTTTGTACGACTTTACCAACGAGAACGGTTGCTGCAACTGGCTGACTTAACTGAACTGAAAGTGCCATCAAAATACTAGCCAGAAACCATTGAGCGCGATCGAACATAACCACCCTTTTTGTATTTGCTTCAATCTTAATCAGTAGCTCACTTAGTGTAAAGTCAGGAAGAAGTCAGGGCGATTAACCTCAAGCTTTCTCAACATCCCGCATTTTTCCATTGACACGAGAAATGCTGCAATGCTCGTGGTTGTCGGTTGGTCAGTAAGGAGCAAGTCTTCTGCTAAATTCTAGGTTTTGAGCGCTCGAACGGTTGCCATAACTCGCACAATCGCACATCTGGCACTGTCTGGGCTCGGACTGTCATACTTTTGCGGTGCGAGTAACAATTCAACCTCCCAGGCACTGACCTGGAAAGTTGAACAAACCACGGAGACTAAAGCTTGAGACAATCTTGTTATCCCTATCAAAACTGCAAACTCATGAAAATTCCATCATGGCCCGCGTGGTTCCCTTAAACCCCTTCAATTATTTTCTAAAGTCTCTGTTTTCTCTAGCTCTATTTGTAAAAGGAACACGATAGGCTGCCAAAACATTTTTAGACAATAATCTAAGAACTTCCCAAGGACAATCTAACAAAGTAACAGGCAGACATTTTTGATATACCCACTCCCAAAAACCAATTGCTTCTCCCTCAACTCCCGCTGTTGCAGTATCAGGCATTTCAACACCATAGCAGCTACAAATTTCTGACCATTTAGAATAAGGGGCAGATAGATATAATATTTTACCTTCTATAGATGTTGGATAATAAATTTTGCCAGCTAATACACCTTCAGGAAAATACATAACTTCGTCCATAATCATTATGACGCCGTTATCCGGTACATCTTCCATAGTAAATTCAGTGCCATCACTTGTGAAGCGCTTATCTAATTGGTTGTATTTTTTCAGTTTTTTAGACTGTTTGTCAAACCCTTTAAATTTCATAATTTTATTTTTTGTAATTCGACGTGGCGACCGAAAGCCCAAGCTGTCTCCACCACAAACTTACCCGCTCCAAATCCAATAGAACAAGAACTCAATCAACTGAGTGCCGATGCTGGAGCAACTCGGATGCGACCTGCGAGACTAGCGATTCCCGAAGTTGCTAACTGGTACGTGTTCCGATCGGGTAAAGCCGAGGGGCCGTACACCGCATTGCAACTGTGGGAGATTCAGAAAATTACGGCTCGCACAAAAGTTAGGCGAGGAGAGGGTGACTGGCAACGCGCTGGTGAAGTTTCAGAACTGACCAAATATCTTACACAACAATAGATAGACCTTGATTTCCAAGTAGAACACATTACAAATTTGAAAGCATCCTGAGTAAAGCGGTTCCGATCGCACTTCTGCCAGAATCGCAACCCGTGCCAGCACTCAGCACCTAATTCTACAATTTTTCCCCTGACAGGGCGGGTATACAACTATTTCCCGTCTAAAAAAGGTTTTGAGTGCTCTTAAGTTTTGTTCTAATTGTCCGGCGATCCTAGTCGGTCTTGTTCTAATCCCTACCAAAAAAACCGATCGCCAGGGTGCAGGGCGAGGTTAGGCGGGGAAACGCTTATATTCTGATGAATCTGTAGCAGTTTAAAACCCTGGGTCAGGATATGCGGATTTTTTGAATAAAGTCAATGCTATCGGGGTACTGTGTCTAATCGGATAGCAGCTCAATCGCCTTTGGGATTGGGGTAATTGGATTGTTATAGAAGTCCCTGATCTGATTCGACATTTGCTTGAGGACTTCTGGGATGGAGGTTATCTGATTGTTAGCGAGGTAGAGGTGTGTCAGATTCGACATTTCCCCGATTGCTTCTGGGATTTTGGTTATTTGATTGATACTGAGGTCAAGCTGTGTCAGATTGGACAGTTGCCCTATGACCTCTGGGATGGAGGTAATCTGATTGCTATGGAGGTCAAGCAGTGTCAGATTGGATAGTTGCCCGATCTCCTCTGGGATGGAGGTTATCTCATTGCAACTGAGGCTAAGTATTTTTAAGTTGGTTAATTGAAGAACAGCATCAGGAAACTTAGTTAGCCATTTTCCCCTTTCTTTCCCTTTTTTCTGGAATGCCGTGAACACGAACGTGTCAAGCTGCGTACATTTGCCAATCTCCGACGGCAATTCCTCCAAATCCAACCCCGACAAATCCAGTTCCGTCAAATTTTCCTGGGCTGCCCGGTTAATTCGTCGCATTGCTTCGTCTCGCGTCATATTCTTTGTCTAGGTAGGATTCATTTCATTGTGACAATAATTTTTGTTTGGTGGAGAAGCCAGCAAAAATTAGGAGACGGCAGTATCCTGAGCGAGTCGTACCAGGTTCAAGCCCTAGACTGGGAAAATATTGAGTTTCCCGCCTATCCGTTTATAGAAATGGTGGCTTCCTTTATCTCTCGCAACCTATGCCGTCCTTATCTCTATCAAACCGTGGGTCTGGCTCTAGTACGCGAAAGCGACACAGAATTAGTTCGGCTATCATCGCCCAACGATTATCTGCTGGCAACGCGCATCCGTTGGGGAGTTCAAAGTCTGCTGCTGTGCTTGGGGCTTCGCTCGACCGCTTTGCAGACCCGCGTCCCGGATTTTAGATTTTAGATTGAGAATAATCTCGATCGAACCCAGTCCCAGATTGGCTGGAGTTGCGAGCAATCGGACTGAAAAGTAAAAATAAGCGCGATTCCCTACCGACTACCGGGGATTAATCAGGGGCGATCGGCTATGAGTTCTCGTGAATTTCCATGAGTCCTCATGAGTTTTCATGAGTTTCATTAATTTCCATGAGTTTCATGAGTCCTCATGAGTTTTCATAAGTTTTCATAAGCTTCGGATGTCTAATTATGTCTTTTTATGCGATCGTCCATCAACTTTTAGCGACTGTTACTGGGTAAATTCCACTCGCCGACGATCGCGTAAGAAATTTATGTAAGTGTCTCTATCTCTTCTAGCCGTAAGAAATATACGCGAGCGGATTCATTACCTGCTACAGTTGTTGGTTTTGCTGCTGGCGGTAGAGCTTCCATTTTCATTGGCAGTGTTTCCAGCGCGAGCGGTGTTACGGACGATGCTGTTGGTGCAGCTTCGGTTGTACCGAAGACAAACTCTTCCATCGCGCTACCCAGTGGTTTGCGTTTCTAGCATCATCACAGCGCTCCTGTAATTTCTTTAAAAAGTGGGCTGTACTATTTCCCGGAATATGAGGCTGGTTGAACTTTTAGCCTGTTGGAGCGAGATATGATAAGTACGATCGCGTGAAACGAATATTGCTGAAGCTGAATATGACTTGAGTTGTGTTTTTTATTAATTGCTCGCCGCCTCAATCCTACCTAAATTCAGCAGCGCCAAAAGTTCTAGTTGCTCCACAGTTCTGCTGGTTTATTGTGACTTGCATCACTTGTAACACGGACGCGGCTTACCCAACACCTTCAGTATTATCACGCAGAAAATAGCAGCACCATCACTTGCTCTTAAGGGAAGCAAGGAGATGATTGAGGTGTCGAGTTCAAAACAATCCCATGTCTCCAGTCAACCTTCTCCCCGGCGCTATCAACGAATTAATCGCCGCTGTCACCGATACTCACCGCCTCACTAAAGCTGACCGCTACGGCATGATGGCTGCCATCCTCGATGAGTCCACCAGCGAAGAAGAACGCGGCTCGCTCGAGCGCCTGATTCGCTTCCTAGTCAAAGGTCGGATTCAAGTCACTGACGAACTCTCCACCGTCTCCTAAGCAGAAAGCTGGTTGAGAACTCGACACTGTACAGCGACTTTCCGTTGGGAAAGTTTAAACAAGTCACGCTATACAACTCTCTAGGGATAGCTTTTTGTATAATGCGCTTTTGACACAGGCTTAGCATTCGCAATTTCACCAACATCATGACCGACAGCATCCAGCATTCCATCGAGCCGCACATTCAAGATTTGGGTGGATTCCAAGCCCGCCGCCTGCTTCCCTCAGACGTTCTAACACTGGTT
The DNA here is from genome assembly GCF_036702515.1 of Microcoleus sp. BROC3. Classification (NCBI taxonomy): domain Bacteria; kingdom Bacillati; phylum Cyanobacteriota; class Cyanophyceae; order Oscillatoriales; family Microcoleaceae; genus Microcoleus; species Microcoleus sp. BROC3. The sequence continues at coordinate 18,281 of NZ_JAUBTQ010000071.1, read as the reverse complement.
GGCCCGTTCATCTTTTTTGACCATCTCGGCCCTGCGGTGTTTCCACCCGGCCGGGGCGTGGATGTCAGACCGCACCCGCACATCAACTTAGCAACCGTCACCTACCTGTTTGAAGGGGTTTTGCTGCATCGCGACAGTGTTGGCAGCGTTCAAGAAATCCGTCCCGGTGCAGTGAACTGGATGACGGCAGGGCGAGGCATTGTCCACTCCGAACGCACGCCCCAGGACGAGCGCAACAAAGAAGCCATCCTGCACGGCATCCAAACCTGGGTGGCGCTTCCCGATGAACACGAAGAAACCGAACCTTGGTTTCGGCACCATCCAGCTTCTGAGCTACCTGTTTGGGAGGATGCAGGAGTTTCGTTCACCCTGATTGCGGGTGAGGCTTACGGTCGCACTTCTCCAGTTGAAATATTTTCACCCATGATTTATCTGGACGTGCAAATGGCTCCTGGAACAGAATTTACTTTACCGGGCAATTACAGCGAACAGGCGGTTTACAGCGTTACAGAGGGGCTTGCGATCGATGGAGTGCCTTTAGAACAGCATCGGTTGGCGGTTCTAACTTCAGGCACACCGGCAAACATTTCTGCTTCAGGCAAGACTCGCTGCATGGTGATTGGCGGCGAACCTGTGGGCGAGCGGCATAAGTGGTGGAATTTTGTTTCGAGCCGGCACTCGCGCATTGAGCAAGCCAAACTCGATTGGAGAGAGGGGCGGTTCGGTCAGGTTCCTCAAGAGACAGAGTTTATCCCGCTGCCAGAAGAACCGCCTTTTCAAGCAGAACAGCCGCTGTGAACAGCCGCAGCAATTTAAATTAAGGAACTGTTTTTTGATTCAGAATCCGTATTTTCTCTTCCACTATTAGCGGATATTATTCCTAAACCTTTGAAACGCGCGATTAAGGTGACAGACCGAAATCTTCTGGTTCCCACAAACTCGATGCCGCGCGGCAGAACATGAGGACATCCTGAATTTGCTCTTCGGTCATGCTTTCATCGAACAGCCAAACTTTGGTGGTGGGAATGCCGATTTCGCCGTCTCCTTTCGTCCAAATCTTCATAGTTCGAGTTTCACCAATCGCAATCTTAGAGCGGTCTGCTTCTGCGATAAATCCCAGCGGATAGAATCCAACTAATTCAGTGCTTTGGGGATACATCAAATTTACGGCTAGCGTGGGGACAACCTTGCCGGTGCGGGGAGCTGCCCAATCCCGCAGCACGACTCTAATTTGAACCGCGCGCCCTTTCCACTTAGCCTTCGACCAATGGTTGGGCTGCTGTTTGTGGACGTTGTACACCTCGAAGAAACTGGGCGGGTCGGGATTCAATACTTCTCGGTTAACTCTAGAACTATCAAAAAAGCTCGCTGTAAGTTTCCCTCTAAAAAGCCAACGCACAGAGGTACAGGAATTAAAATCCGATCCCTAACTTATTCTATCCTTAATACGGCTTAACCCTAACCGAGAACTATTGACATGATTCCAGCGATTAAAAAAGTTTGGCTTTACACATTTTGCTTGTTTTTACTGACTCTTGGTTGCACGAGCGTTAACTCCAGCAATAGAGAAGATACTCCCAACAACGAGACAAGTGCACCGAGCGGTATCGCAATATCCAACGCCGAACGCACAAACGAATTGCGCGATCGGATCGAACAAATTTCTCAGGCGGCTCTAGGGCGCGTTGGAGTGAAAGCCACAGTGCTAGAAACCGGAGAGTCAGTCACTCTGAATGGAAATCAGCAATTTCCGATGCAAAGCGTTTACAAGTTTCCTATTGCAATGGCCCTTCTGGCTCGAGTAGACCGAGGAAAACTGAAGCTAGACCAGAAAATTCGTGTAGAAGCCAGCGATGTCCTCCAGGGCAGTCGGATTCTCGACGATTCATCGCAGGGAATGGAATTCACTCTGTCTGAATTATTAAAGTACATGGTTTCTGAAAGTGACGGTACGTCTTGTGACGTGCTCTTAAAACTCCTCGGCGAACCAAAGGTTGTCACTGAGTATTTGCGCGGTCTTGGCGTCAGCGATATCGTCGTTGCTCACACGGAGAAGGAGCTGGCGCAAGGCACAGCAGCGAAGTACCGCAACTATGCGACACCTGATGCCGCCGTCGTTTTGTTGCGCGCCTTTCACGAGGGAAAAGGGCTTTCAAAATCCAGTCAAGCTTTATTGCTGCAATTGATGACAGAGACAACTACAGGCCCAAAGCGCATTAAAGGACTGTTGCCTGATGGGACGGTTGTGGCCCACAAAACGGGTACTTCGTCTACTGTAAATGGAGTGACGGCTGCAACCAACGATATTGGACTCGTGACGCTCCCGAACGGACGGCATATGGCGATCTCCGTTTTTGTTTCAGATTCTAGAGCAAACGATGCGGTACGCGAGGAAGTTATCGCAAAAGTGGCGAAAGCAGCATGGGACGAATGGAGCAAATAGTTGCTGAAGGTGAAGGTTTTAACGGTCGATCGCTCTCTTTTATAGTGGAACTGATAAAGAACTTTTGTGATTCCTAAACCTTTGATACCACTATGCGCTGAGCACATTTTTAGCGACCGATGCCCTTTCACACAAAGTAACGCATTCTCTTTGCTCTGGTTTGTAGGGTTTCTCCGATAGGGCGGACGGTTAGTGGGCTAACTACTGTGCCGCCAGCCCGCTACAAAATTTCGAGGGTTTGGAGAAGTTCTTAACTACCTTGATGCGGGCTACAAAGATCGCTTTTATCCCTCCGCCTCCTTCAATCCATCTTCCAGCAGCACCCGCACTCTGGTCCACTTTTTTGCGCCCCGTCCTGGCTGCCAGCATCGACAGTTTGCGGTGCTCTTCTTCGGACATATCCACGGTAAACCTGACCGTCGCTTCTTTATCGGGCGCTTGCAGTTTGCTCATCAGACTACGCTCCTTTGATTGAATGGAAACTGATTGTGGTGCAGATACTTGCGGCGACAGTGGTGTTGCGGTGGGCGATGCAGCTTCCGGGGGTGTTGCGGGCAATGCAACTTCTGGTGTTAGCGATGCTGTGGGCGTTGCTGCTGGCGATACGACTTCTGGTGGTGTTGGTGATGCAGCTTCGTTTGTACCGAAGACAAATTCTTCCATCGCGCTACCGAGCGGTTTGCGTTTCTTGGTACTCATTTCAACACTCCCATGATTTCCTTAAACAATCTGCTGTACTCTTTCCCAGAATATGAGGCAGGTTGACCGCCCAAATCCCATACCGTAGCTGCTTGACCCGAAGAATCAGCAATTACTTGTTTTTGGTGGATGACCGATTTGAACACGGCTTGATGGTGGGGGCAAGTTTTCCCAACAACTCCATTGCTTCGGTTTTGAGTTTTGTCCCCTTCACGGCACGGCAAGCGAAACTTTACCGCTTGGGGCAGGCCTTGTCTTACCGATTGAGCTTGTTTGATGAGTCTCACCGCCTCGGTGGCTGATTGTACGTCGATATCGGCTGCATCGGCATCACGGCTAAAAAGAGCTTTGGCGGGGCGAGCGGCTGCTCAACCGATCCGATCTCGCTAAAAAATCTTCAATGGGTTATATAGTTTAAGGTATCTCCCACCGTACTCATCCAGAGAAGCTCTATGGTTGCTCTACCGGGTATTGCTATTCTCAGCAGAATTTACGAAAGTTCTAATTCTCTAGTGTATCGGGGCATCAGTGTCCAAGACGATCGAGCGATCGTCATAAAAATGCTCAAACAAGATTATCCATCTCCTCAAGAATTAATCCGCTACAAACAGGAATATAAAATTACCCGCTCCCTCAACCTGCAAGGAGTGGTCAAGGCCTACAGTCAGCAAGACTATCAACGCACGCTCATTATTTTTTTAGAAGACTTTGGCGGGGAGTCCCTAGAGCAATGGATGCACAAGCGTCCAGAGAACTTCTGCCCGATGCCCTTATCCACGTTTCTGGGGCTGGCGATCGACCTCACAGATATTCTGGGCAAAATCCATGCCGCCAATGTCATTCATAAGGATATCAACCCTGGAAACATTGTCTTCAATCCAGATACTGGTGTCGTTAAAATTATTGACTTCGGAATTGCTACCCAATTTAACCGCACGAATTCAACGTTCAAAAGCCCTCATGTTCTAGAAGGAACCATTGCCTACCTCTCTCCTGAGCAAACCGGGCGTATGAACCGTTTCCTCGATTACCGCACTGATTTTTACTCGCTCGGTGTGACGTTCTACGAGCTTTTAACTGGACATCTGCCGTTTCCCGCAACAGACACCCTTGAGCTAATCCATTGTCATATTGCCAAACAGCCTATTCCACCTCACGAACTGAAGGTAACAATTCCCAAACCCGTTTCAGATATTATTTTGAAACTGATAGCAAAAAATGCTGAAGAGCGTTATCAGAGTGCTTGGGGAATCAAAGCAGATTTAGAAAGTTGCGCTGCTCAATTAAAAGAAATCGGCCAAATTAATAGTATTCAACTCGGTCTTCGAGACGTTAGGGATCAGTTTCAAATTCCCCAAAAGCTGTATGGACGGAATAAGGAAGTGGCAATGTTACTTGAGGCTTTTAAGCGCGTTACTTCCGAAAAAATTGTACAAAATATTCCACAACAGGCACAAATCAGCAATTTAGCATTTAAAGTCGAAATGATGCTGGTTTCTGGCTATGCTGGAATTGGCAAATCAGCGTTAGTGCAGGAAATCCATAAACCAATCACCAAAAAGCGCGGCTATTTCATCTCTGGTAAATTCGATCAATTTGAGCGCAATATTCCCTACAGTGCGATCGCCCATGCCTTACAAAAATTGGTGCAACAACTGCTGGGTGAACCCGATGAGCAGTTGCAACAGTGGCGATCGCGTCTCCTCACAGCCTTGGGAAGCAACGGACAAATCATCATTGATGTGATCCCTGAAGTTGAGTTGATTGTTGGCAAACAGACACCCGTTCCAGAAGTTGGAGCAACGGAAGCTCAAAACCGCTTCAATCGAGTCTTTCAGCAGTTCATTCGGGTATTTGGTTCAGCAGAACATCCGTTAGTGATCTTTCTGGACGATCTTCAGTGGGCAGACTCAGCAACACTCAAGTTAATTGAGTTGATGATGACGGATGCCCAGACGCAATATCTGCTTCTGATTGGAGCCTATCGAGATAATGAGGTGAACTATTCACATCCACTAACGACCATGCTGGAGGGACTCAGAAAACAGGGAGCAACTATCAGCCAAATTACGTTAGCACCGTTGGAACTAAACGCGATCGCACAACTGATTGCAGACACATTACACAGTGACATCAGTACAATCATCTCGCTGGCAGAATTAGTATTGCGAAAAACAGGTGGCAATCCCTTTTTTTTCAATGAATTTATGAAAACGCTCTATGCAGAAAACTTGTTAAGCTTTGACCTGGAAAATCTCAGTTGGCGATGGGATATCACTCACATTGAAGCCAAGAACATCACCGATAATGTGGTGGAGTTGATGCTTGGCAAACTGAAAAAGCTGCCTCCAGAAACCCAGCAAGTTTTACAATTCGCCGCTTGTGTTGGTGCTGATTTTGATTTAAGCACCCTCTCTATCATTTGTGAAAGCTCATCTGGGGAAATTTTCCCGCAACTGATAGCAGCGGCTCAGTCAGGTTTAATTGTGCCGATATCTGAGTTAGATGAACAACTCTTGGTTCAGGATTACAAATTCTTGCACGATCGCGTCCAGCAAGCGGCATATATCTTAATTGATCGGGTGCAGAGACAGGCAATTCATCTTCAAATTGGGCGTAATTTACTTGAGAAGACTGAATCGGAATCGCTATCAGACTGGCTATTTGAAATTGTCGATCATCTCAATCATGGGATTGAACTGGTTACCGATCGAGCAGAACGTGATGAAATTGCCAAGTTGAATCTGCTGGCAGGTCAGAAGGCAAAGGCTGCGATCGCCTATAGTGTGGCAAAAAAATATTTAGCTACCGGGAGAGATTGGCTGGCAGGTTCAAGCTGGCAAATAAACTATGATTTAACATTAGAGTTATATACAGAAACAACAGAAGTCGCCTATTTGTGTGGCGATTTTGAGCAGGTGAAATACTGGGCAGCGATCGTTTTACAGGAAGCTAAAACAGTTCTCAACACTGTAAAAGTTTACGAAGTCAAAATTCAAACATTCATGGCGCAGAGTCTGCCATTGAAAGCAATCAATACTGCATTGCAAGTTTTGCAGCAGATGGGGATTTGTTTTCCCGAAACACCAAGTCAATTAGATATTCGCCTTGAACTAAAAACAATCACATCGCTCTTTAGTGAGAAACAGATCGCGGACTTACTTTATTTGTCCCAAATGACTGAGCCGAACCATCTGGCGGCGATACGAATCCTGTCAAGCATCACAATTGCTGCCTATATTGTTGATCCCGCTCTGATGTCTCTGCTTATGTCTAAACAAGTCAACTTGTTAATTCAGTATGGCAATACATTTATGTCTCCCTTTGTATATGCCAACTTTGGGTGGCTTTGTGGGATGAGCGGAGATATCGAGTCTGGCTACCAATTTGGACAGGTTGCTTTGGGTTTGTTGTCGCAGTCGAATACCCATTTACTCAGAGCTAGAACCTTGCTCATCGTGAATGAGTGTATCAATCCTTGGAAAAAACATATTAGAAACTCACTGGAGCCATTACTCGAAGGCTATCAAAGTGGACTGGAAACTGGAGATTTAGAGTTTGCTGCCTATTGCGCTCACGTCTACTGTCTCCAATTTTTCATCCTTGGAAAGGAACTTGTGGAGGTTGAACGCGAGATGACAACATACAGCGAAGCAATCCGTCAAATTAGGCAGGAAGCAGTACTCACTTGGAATCAAATATATCAGCAGACTGTCTTAAATTTGATGGGACGCTCAGTCAATCTAACCCGTCTAATTGGCGAATCCTACAATGAGGATAAACTGCCATATCAGGAAATAAATGGAATCGTAATCCTTCTAGTACATTTCCACAAACTTTTCCTTGGCTATCTATTTTCTGAGTATGATCAGGTCGCTGAAAACTCAACCCTAGTAGAAAGTCAGCTGAACATAGTAAGAGGGGGCACCATTGAGCCTTTGTACTACCTCTATGACTCTCTGGCAAGACTCGCAATATACCCTGGAAGCAGCGCTCAAGCGCAGAAGCAAATCCTCAAAAAAGTTGCCATTAGCCAGGAGAAAATGAAGCAATGGGCACATTATGGGTCAATGAATTACTTGCATAAATATAATCTAGTGCAAGCAGAAATTGCACGAGTTTTAGGTCAGTGGTTTGAGGCAGAAGACTTTTATGAACAAGCGATTCAAGGTGCTAGAGAAAACGAGTATCTTCAAGAAGAAGCATTAGCTTATGAGTTAGCTGCTAAACATTATCTAGCACGAGGTAGGGAGAAGTTTGCCCGAACTTATATGAAAGAAGCTCACTACTGCTATGAACGCTGGGGAGCAATGGCAAAGGTTAAAGATTTAGAAACTCGTTATCCTCAACTATTTTCTCAGTCATCTAATATAGTTTCTACATCAGTTCGCACCACGACTGGAACTAGCTCAAATACCTCACATATTGCTTTCGATTTAGCAACAGTGATAAGAGCATTACAAGCCATCTCTCGGGAAATTGAACTAGAGCAGTTGCTTCGTTCATTGATGCAAATCTTAATTGAGAATGCTGGGGCACAAATTGGATTCCTAATTCTGGAAAAATCAGGAGAATGGACGATTGAAGCGAACTGTGAACTGGCGGAAGGTGAAAGTGTTGCCACGACACAAGTGCTGCAATCAATTCCAATAGCAAATCGCTTACCTGAGTCAATTATTCAGTATGTACTTCGGACTCATGAATCAGTCATCCTCAATAATGCAACTCATGAAGGCAATTTTATTAATGATTCCTACATTCAACGTTATCAACCACAATCACTCCTGTGTTTACCACTACTGAATCAAAGCAAGCTAGTTGGTGTGTTGTATCTTGAAAATCAATTAGCGGCTGGGGCATTTACACCAGAGCGATCGCAAGTTTTGCATCTATTATCAACTCAAGCCGCCACTGCGATCGAAAACGCTAGGCTTTACTCAAAGCTACGTGAGAGCGAAAGTAAAATGACTCAAATTCTGGAAGCAATTCCAGTTGGTGTTGCAGTTGTAGATACATCAGGTCGCCCTTATTACTTCAACCAGCGAGCAACTCAGCTATTGGGTAAAGATATTGATCCTTCTGTGACACCCCATCAAATTGCACAGGAGTATCAAATCTATCTAGCTGGAACGGATCAAAAATATTTAACTGAAAGAATGCCAATTATCCGAGCGATAAGAGGTGAACGCACTAGGATTGATGATATGGAAATTCACCGAAACAATACCACAATTCCCGTTGAGGTATGGGGAACTCCTGTATTTGACGAGCAGGGCAATGTGACTTATGCAATCGCCACCTTTCAAGACATTACCGAGCGAAAACAAGCCGAGAAATTGTTAGCCGATTACAATCGAATCTTAGAGCAGCAGGTTGCCCAACGAACAGCAGCTTTACAGAAAAGCGAAGCCGAATTGCGCGATGTCTACGACGAGCTCCGCTTACGAGAACAGGAATTACGAGTGATTACGGACGCTATACCTGTTTGTATCACATATATAGATGCCAACCAGCGTTATCGGTTTGCCAACCGCACCTATGAGGAATGGTTTGGTTGTAGCCGAGGTGAGATTCGGGGCAAGCACATTTGCGAAAACTTGGGTGAGGTGGCTTATCAAGCTGTACAACCGTACATCAATCAAGCACTGGCAGGGCAAGTTATAACCTATGAGTCAGAAATTTCGTGTGTGTCTGACAAGAAATATATCAGTAATTTCCTCGTCCCTGATTTCGATGGCAATGGTCAAGTGAAAGGATACTATGGGTTAATCACAGACATCAGCGATCGCAAACGTGCCGAAGAAGCCTCAATTTTAGAAGAACGCAACCGCATGGCACGGGAAATTCACGATACGCTAGCTCAAGTATTTACAGGCATTTTGGTTCAAGTTGGTGCAGCCCTCCAAGTGCTAGAAGATGATTTAGAAGCAACACAGGCACATCTGGATATAATCGACGAATTGGCACGAATCGGGCTGAGTGAAGCTCGTCGCTCAGTCACAGCACTCCGCCCTCAGTTGTTAGAGGAAGGTGATTTATCGAGCGCCCTCAATCGTCTTGTAACGCAAATGAGATCTGCTACCGATGATACTGTTTTGATCTACGAAATTCAGGGTACAGCCTATTCTTTACCCGCCGAAGTGGAGAATAACTTACTGCGAATTGGGCAGGAAGCATTGACAAATGCAATTAAATATGCAAAAGCCGACGAAATTCGCCTTGAGTTAGTCTATGAAGATGCACAATGTAGTTTGTGCATCAAAGACAATGGACAAGGCTTTGGCGTAGGTAGCATTCCCTCGGTTGGCGGATTTGGATTGTTGGGAATGAGCGAACGAGCAGAGCGAATTGGAGCGCAATTGAGAATAGAAAGTCAACTAGGGCAAGGAACAGCAATTATTGTCATCGTCAATCGAGGATGAAAACTATGAGCAACCAATCCAGTACAATTCGCGTTTTAATTGTTGACGATCACTCCATTGTGAGACAAGGATTGGCAACCATCATTAACCGCGACCCAGAAATGACGGTAATTGCTCAAGCAGAAGATGGACAACAGGCGATCGTTTGCTTTGGCGAACATCAACCGGATGTGACTTTGATGGATTTGCGAATGCCGCAGATAGGAGGAGTGGAAGCTATTACTGCGATTTGTGCCCAATTTAAATCTGCCCGAATTATTGTGCTAACAACCTATGATGGCGATGAAGATATCTATCGCGGATTGCAGGCAGGTGCGAAAGGCTATCTGCTCAAGGATACAAAACCCAAGGAACTTCTCAATGCCATTCGCATGATTAATCGCGGTCAGCAGTACATTCCGCCAGAGGTAGGGGCAAAGCTAGTGCAGCGCATGAGTAATCCAGAACTGAGCGATCGAGAGCTAGAGGTACTGGGTTTAATGGGGCAAGGAATGAGTAATTCAGATATTGCAACTGCTCTAACTATTGGAGAAAGCACTGTCAAATCCCATGTCAATCGCATTCTCAGTAAATTGGGAGTAAGCGATCGCACTCAAGCCGTGATTATTGCGGTCAAACGTGGGATTGTCACTTTGTAAGCTGTGCTTTCGGTTAACTTTCGATTCCAACTTTAGTTGGAGATAGCCTTCCATTGTGAGATGGGTTATGCGATAGTCCATGCGATTCAATAAAATTGCCAACTGTGAGTGGACGACAGCCCAGAGTCGATTTTCTATATTAAATTTATGCAAACACCTATAGCAATTGGGTTGCAAGATTCAAGTTTGCTGAATACAGATCGCACACAGAGGAATGTAGGCGTAGTCGAATCCAGGTATCACTTGCAGTAAACATACTTTTCCTCAGAAACACCGTTAATTATTTGTCCCTCCTTCAAGCCAGGATCGTAAACCGAGTAGAGGGCCGCAATTATCGCTGCAAATAATGACGTGCTTCGATCCTCAATCCCACAATTATAAGAGGTAAAACGATGAACACCGCATTGAGTAAAAACAAAGTTGCAATTGTCAGCCGGAGCGAAGACCTCAATTGGTTCGATACAATGCCTGGTGAGCAAATGGCTATCCACGTACATAGCAAAGATGTCGGCGGGGCTTTCACAATCCTCGAAGTGCTTACCCCACCGTTCTCAGGCCCGCCACTTCACTATCATAAAGAGAGGGAGGAGATATTTGAAGTAATTGAAGGCAACTTTCGCTTTCACTGCGCGGGTGAAGAGTTTGAGGTTGGACCTGGAACATCAGTTGTTGTACCCCGTAACAGCGTACATGGATGGGTGAATCTTGGACCCGGAGAGGCTCGGATGCTTTTCCTCTTTGTACCCGGTGATATTGAGGAATTCTTCCCCCAAATAGGTCAAACGCCGCCTGAAGGTTGGACTGAGCTTTCATCTCAGCATGACACTTGGATTGTTGGAGAACCCCTCTCCGTTTAAGCTCCATCTTCCAAGGCTGCTACTGGAACTGCACTGAATTACAACAAAGCAAATATTTGAATAGCGTGATTGAGCAGGATCATCGAGCGTTCAAGCGAATTGTGAAGCCAATGACGGGATTCAAAACATTCAGTAGTGGGAAACGAATCTTGAGTGGAATCGAAGCAATGAATATGATGCGAAAACGGCAAGTGCAAGACATCTAACAAGGGAACAAATGTCTCTCAAGCCAGATTTATCGAAGCAATCTTGGGAGTGACTGCTTAAAAGAACACAAACGTTCAAGTTGGTTTGTTATTAAAGGATTTTTGCGACGCACCCAATATATCGTTCCTCCGACAAACAAGTAAGGAGACACACCATGCGAGCAGCACGAATGCACGGTTACAAGCAACCCCTTGTCCTCGAAGATGTCCCGATCCCAGACTTCGGGGCCGATGAGGTGCTACTCAAAGTCACGGCTGCGGGCATGTGCCGAACCGACGTGCAACTGGTGGACGGGTACTTTCGGCAGTACGCTGAGCTAACCTTTCCCACGACACCCGGCCACGAAATCGCGGGTGAGGTGCAGAATGTTGGAAGTAGGGTGTCCAAGTCATCCGGACTTCAGGAAGGCGACCAAGTGGTCATTGTGGGCGGTTGGGGCGACGGGACGTGCCGGCACTGCCAGCAGGGCAATACCCAAATCTGTGCACATAGAAATTGGCCTGGGTTCGGTCCGTACGGCGGTTATGCAGAATACGTACCCGTCCCCCCGAGGTACATCATCAAGGTGGACAAGCGCTTCGGACTGAAAGCCGAGGAACTCGCTCCGCTCACCGACGCCGGACTAACGCCATACCGCGGCATCAAGAAATTGCGCGACGCTGGTGCTCTCGGACCGAACCGTATCCTGGCAGTTTTTGGAATCGGCGGACTCGGTTGCTACGCTGTTCAGTACGCAAAGTTGCTCGGTGGCGGCGCGACGGTGGTTGCCTTCGCCCGCAATGAAGAGAAACTTGCCGTAGCCAAGGACTTCGGGGCTGATCATGCCATCAGTACGAAGGGCAAGTCGCTCGATGACGTTCGCAAGGAGTTAAGCAAAGCTACAGGTCAAGGTGAGGTCGATGCAGTTATTGATTGCGCTGGGGTCGAAGAAATGATCCGGTTGGGATTCGAGCTGCTTTCCATTTCCGGTCATTACTCGTCCGTGGGACTCGTCGGAGACAAGATCAGCCTGCCGCTCTTTCCTTTCGTCGGTCGCGAGCACACCTACCACGGCTCTTTCTGGGGCAACTACAACGACCTCAGCGAGGTGATTTCACTGGCGCAGCAGGGCAAGATCCGGCATGCCGTCAAGACTATTCGCTTCGACGACATCAACGAAAACATCGACCTCCTGCGGACGGGTGACATCATCGGTCGAGCCGTTATCAAATACTGACCGGCTCTGCTGCCCTGCGAGCACATGCGTTCGTAGGGCAGGATCTCGAAGTAGTGTTGGCGTTTAAGCAGTCAAGGCAATCCGAACCAAGCGCTGCCTCCGACCCAGCCGATAGGTTTTTCAGAGTTCGTGGCTCGTCGAGGGTCCGGGCAGGTGAGCTTGACCGTTAATAGATATGTTGCTTTAGTATCCGCTCAATAATTCGGGGTGGACTACCCACTCAAGAACGATTTTGCGTCATTTGAGGTGCATCGTTGAGCGATTTACCCCGGATTATTGAGCGGATACTTGCTTTATAACGGAAAAAATCGCTGGAAATCCCACGGTGCAAGGATTACAGCCATCGATCTAAAAAAGTCCGAAAGCCTTGCTACGGTTAGGTTTCATAGCTTTTTCCAGCTTATAAAGCAACAGGTCTGATGATTACGAGCGATTCTACTCGTAAGCTGTCAGCAGCAAAATAATCTTTGAACTAAGCAAAAAGGAGCCTGTATACAGATGGGTAAAGGGAGGTTAGAAACATTTAGCGATGGTGTGATCGCTATTATTATCACCATTATGGTATTGGAATTGAGAGCGCCCCATGAAGCCAACTTAACTGCCCTGCGTCCCCTCATCCTGGTGTTCTTGAGCTATGTGCTGAGTTTTATTTATCTCGGCATCTATTGGACCAATCACCACCATTTATTACAAGCATCTCGGCATGTCAGTGGTAGCGTCTTGTGGGCAAATCTGCATCTGCTGTTCTGGTTGTCGCTCATTCCCTTCGTCACGGCATGGGCCGGCGAGAACCTCTTCGCCACCTTGCCAGTTGCCTTTTATGGCACAGTGCTGTTGTTTTCGGCGATCGCTTACTACATTCTTACCCGCACCCTCATTGCTTGCCACGGTCAAGATTCCGCTCTTGCAGTTGCACTAGGTCGAGACTTTAAAGGCAAGATATCAGTGATGATTTATGCCCTAGCAATTCTGCTTTCCTTTGTAAACCCAGAACTGGCTTGTCTGCTATATGTCCTAGTTGCAATCATGTGGCTTATCCCCGACCGCCGTATTGAAAGGGCTTTAGCTTCGTAAAGAATGCAGATCTCAAGGAAAGTGAGCGCTAGCTAGTTACTACTCACTAAATCGAAGCGAAGTTAATTGATGGTTAAGTCGCAACTGACACCTGCATCCACTGAGGGAGAACTCTAAATTTCGATGGGTGTACCAACAGACATCTTTACGGCAGTCTAGAAATTGGGTAGTAGTGCATAGTAATGGTAAAGATTGTAGGGAGGCATTGCAATGATGTATACAACGTATCTACAAGGGTTTCAAATAACGCATATTTAATTTTTAGAGAGACCTAATGTAGGCTTAGCCCACTTTAAGTATCACTTGCGGTAAACATACTTCCCCTCGGAGGTTTCAGTGAACAATGACCCTAAACACCGCTTATTATTTGTCCCACCTTCACCCCAGGATCATCACCAGGGTATGTTAAGAGCCGCCGTGATACTGGTGATGTATGGAGATTATCAATGTCAAGAAAGTGCGGATGTTTATCGGTTACTGAAAGTCATTGGGCAACAACTAAGTATTGCGTTGGGAGAGGATTATTTGTGCTTTATTTTTCGTCATTTTCCGCAGATCCAAATTCATTCTCAAGCTGTACGTGCTGCTGAAGCTGCTGAAGCTGCTGCTGTCCAAGGTCAGTTTTGGCAAATACATGAAATTTTGTTCCTCCATCAACAACAGTTAGCAGATGGTTATTTAGTAGAGTATGCCAACGATCTAGGACTCGATATCTCCCAATTTCTGCACGATATGTTTAAGCATATACATCTTGAGCGCATCAATCAAGATATCGAAAGTGGCGTTCACAGCGGAATAACGGCTACCCCAGCTTTGTTTATTAATGGGATTCGGTATAGCGATCACTGGAATTTCGCTCCGTTAATAACAGCCATTACTACTGCAAATAATTTACCTCACCCATAAGACAGCAATAAAAATAAATTGCTGAAGGAGAACTAAACATGATGCAATGTCCTGAAAAAACACAACCGCTCAATGTTCTCGATATCACTCATCAATTTGCCTACTAATTTACCACTACAGCCGCAGAGCGCGATTTTAATGATAGCAACCGTCCATGTCGATAGCGATATGACAAAGATTTAAAGCGCTCTAAAAGTGGATATATCGGACAATAACAAAGAATGTAAGGAACTCGGTTCAAAATAGAACAGAAATCTTCAACAAATTTACTAACTTCCACAGCAGCTATGCAAAGAAAAACCAGTTTTGAAAGTAAAGGTCTAAAGTGTTCGGTCACCTTTTATACTCCGGATAAAATCGCATCTGGCGATCGCTATCCCGCAATTGTTATGGCTCATGGAATTGGCTTGACCAAAAAGATGGGGCTACCTCAGTTCGCTGAGTTATTCGTTCAAGCTGGGTTCGTCGTCACGCTGTTCGATTACCGCTACCTTGGTGCTAGTGAGGGAGAACCTCGCGGGCAAATTATCCCGACCGAGCAGCAGGAAGACTACCGCAATGCCATCACTTGGACTCAACTACAAAGCGAAGTTGACCCTGAGCGCATAGGTGTTTGGGGCTTTTCTTATAGCGGGGGTCACGCGCTGCATTTAGCCGCATTCGATCGGCGTGTGAAAGCGATCGTGGCACAAATGCCTACAGTGAGTGGGTTTCTTAACTCCCGTCGCCAAACCTCCCCACTTGAACTCGAAGAACTCACAAAACTACTTTCACAAGACCGAGTAAAACGGTATCAAACCGGAGAAGTGGGCTACTTCCCGTTAGTTGCTCCACCCGGTAAACCCAGCTTGCTACCGACACCCGACGCTTTCGATTGGGTGGAATCGGCTCAGAGTGCTAGCGAAGGAAGATGGGAGAATCAACTCACCTTTGAATCGGTTGAACACTGTCTTTATTACGAACCGATTCCTCACATAGAGGCAATCTTTCCCACCCCGCTATGCCTGATTGTTGGCGAGAAAGACTTTCTTGCCCCTGCCGACTTAGCCGTCGCTGTCTATGCGCGGGCGATGGAGCCGAAGTCTCTCACAATCTTGAAAGGCGGGCACTTTGATGCCTTCCAGGGAGACGGCTTCAAGATCGCAAGTACAACTGCCTTGAGATGGTTCAAGAAATATTTGAAATAAACCTGAAGCACCTGTTTTGTAACTAAGTTGTGCCTTCGGATGAATGTAGATTCCAACTTAAGTTGGAATCACCCTACCATCTTTAGATTGGCTAATTCATTAATCATACTATTGAGTAAAACTATCAACCTTGAGTGGACGACAAGTTCAAGTCAATTTCCTATATTGAATTCCTACAAACACCAATAGCAAATCAGTTACAAAATTCAAGTTTGCTGGATACGATGATATTGCAGATCGAAGCTTTGCTACTAACCCTAAAAATTTTCAGGAGATAGATGATGGCTCAAAGAACATGGCTCATTACTGGTGCTTCACGGGGCTTGGGTGCCGAGATGGGGAAAGCAGTTTTGGCAGCAGGTGACAGATTAATTGCTACCGCCCGCAATCAGCCTGATTTGCAACAGTTTGGCACCAATAAAGACGTATTAGTAATGAGCATGGATGTCACCGATGAGGCTCAGGTAAAAGCAGCGATCGCCACAAGTCTAGAAAAATTTGGACAAATTGATGTGTTGGTCAATAATGCGGGATTTGGTTTGCTAGGAGCTGTGGAAGAGTGCAGTGCCGAAGAGGTTGAGAGCGTTTATCGCACCAATGTCTTTGGGCTGCTGAATGTCACCCGTGCTGTGCTACCCAGTATGCGTCAGCACCGATCGGGACACATCATTAATATGTCGTCGATCGGTGGCTATCGCTCCTCCCCAGGATGGGGCATATATGGCTCAACCAAGTTTGCCGTCGAAGGCATTACCGAAGCTCTGCATGGTGAGTTAGCGCCGTTGGGGATTCACGTGACGGTGGTTGAGCCGGGATACTTCCGCACTGGTTTTCTCGATAACAGTTCGCTACGTCCGAGTGCAGTGCAAATCCCTGATTATGCCCAGACGGTCGGGAAAATCCGTGACGTAGCGACTGAACTTAACTACCAACAGCCAGGAGATCCTACTAAGCTCGCCCCAGCCATCTTGGAGATTGTCAACGCAGACGAACCACCTCTGCGGTTACCTCTAGGCACAGATACACTTCAGACAATAGCCGAGAAGAACGCTTACGTTGAGCAAGAAACGGCGAAATGGCGAACTCTAGCTGAGTCTACCGATTTCAGATAAGGAGTGGAAGACTCAGCCATGAAAAGGCAGTCATATCTCTTGTGTTTTTGATTGCAGAAATACTGATAGTTCGGGCTGTCTGACGTTTCGATTCGATAACAAAAACAAAATAGCGTTTTCTACACAAACTTAATCCAGAAAGAGGATTTATGAAAAAAGACACTATCACCCCCCACCATAAATTACTAATTAGCTTTGGATTAATTGGCTTTGGTTTGATGATAGCCACCGCAGCACCTGTGTCCAGTGCTAAAGCCGAACCAAAGCAAGCAGAGATTCGCCAGATTGTGCAATCTAATGAGAGTCAGAATAAAGAAATAGTACGCGAAGGCTTTGCCAAATGGGTAAATAACACTGGTAGTTTCTTCGATCTGCTGGCTGATGATGTGGAATGGACGATTACAGGCAGAAGTCCAATTTCCAAAACCTACACCAGCCGCCAGCAGTTTTTGGAGGAAGCGATAGTACCAATTAACGAGCGATTGAGCGTCAGAATAGTACCCAGTGTCCGAGGTATTTATGCCGAGGGTGACACGGTAATTGCCTTATGGGATGGAACAGCTACAGCCAAAGACGGCAAACCCTATACCAACACCTATTCCTGGTATATGACAATGAAAAATGGGCGTATTGTCAAGGTAGTGGCATTCTTCGATACCATTGAGCTTACCGATCTGTGGCAACGCATTCCTGTAAGTAAAAAGAATTGACAAACTATTGAAGTACAAGGCGAGCGCTAACATTTTGAAAACGAAGCAATAATGCGGTGGAAATGACACCAATCGCAACACCCTTTGGACGGCATTTCACCGCAGCCGAGGTAGTAGAAGGAATCGCTCTCTCTGGCAAGCGAGTGATAGTTACTAGAGCAGAATCAGGCATTGGAATAGAGACGGTATGCGCACTGGCTTTGACTGGGGCTGAAGTTACTCTGGCTGTGCGTAACATTGATAGCCAAGCAGCGTTATCCCCGTGGGAAGAGTAGGAACGCTCGATGAGATTGCCAAAGCCGTTGTCTTTCTCCCCTGTGACGACAGCAGCTTTGTCAACAGCATCGAGCTGTTTGTTGATGGCGGTATGGCACAGATTTGAAGCGCCCTAAGCACATCGGGCGAAGCGCTGCTTAGGGCACTCCGTCTTCTTCAATCTCAACAGCCACAGGGCTTACACAGTTACGCTATATGTAGCGTACTAATGAGTTGGCGAACGCTGAAGAACTGAGAGGCGATCGCCAGGTACCAGTTGCATAAATATTGAATTAAGCATTCAGACATCTAGATGTTTAGATGATTAAATAAACCGCAGGTGATGCGGCGCGCCACATTATCACACCTTCGAGAGAGCGAATAGGGGCAGACTCTTACAGTGCAGCAAGTGCTTGATTTTTGGGAAGCTCCACCGCTTCCAATCACCCGCAACCGAGCGCTACGTTGTTATCGTTAATTACTGGAGTTTAGACTAAGTAAAATCTCCAGGGATAAAAAAAGGGTGCCTGAATTGAAAAGCAGACCCCATTTGGC
>NZ_JAUBTQ010000070.1:0-28124 GCF_036702515.1 Microcoleus sp. BROC3 | reverse complement strand
ACATATATTTTGCTGCACAATAGATTTTTTCTGCCTCAGTTTCTAGCTGAGCCAGCTTTTCTTAGTCTCAACTCCAGTTATGACGAAACAACTTCTACTCTGGAGGTTGTTTTCAATAGTGGCAAAACCTATCTATATTCTGAAGTGCCGAATAATGTCTATTTAGAACTGATGGACTCTGATTCCAAAGGGAGTTACATGAGAGATTGTGTTATTGACTGCTATCCGTACCAACAGGTGAAGAAACGGCGGCGGTAAGTACGGCATTAATCTAGGCGTTTTGAATATCTAATCGTGATTTTTGCGATCGACGAACTCTAACCCAGATTTTTTGATTGTGGAGGTGAGAGGAACAATTGGAATTGTTGGATACTCACCCTTTGTTTAACACTCGGTGTCCCCAATCCGATCCTCCGTTTCCCAATTACGAAAATCCCGGTGAATTTTTAAGCCTATTTTAGTTTCCTCTTGACATCAATATTTGAGTCCCCCTCTAGCCCAAGTTATACCAGATAGTTTATCGGAATCTCAATTACAAAAATTGTTCCGCTGCTGACGGTCGAATCACAGGTTAATTTGCCCCCATGTTTTTTGATAATAGCATAGCTTACAGATAAACCCAAACCTGTACCGCTACCCACAGGTTTAGTTGTAAAAAATGGCTCGAATATGCGTTTTTGGATATGGGTAGGAATCCCACTACCATTATCAGCGATCGCAATTCTTACCAACTCTTTTTCTATGACTTCCGTCTGAATCTTAATAAAAGGATGTTTATTAGTTTTACTAACTTGTTTGAGAGCATCAAGAGCATTACTAATAATACTGAGAAATACCTGATTCATCTCACTCGCATAACAGGTGACACGAGGAAGGTTGCCATACTCTTTAATCAGTTGTACCTTGGGTTGATTATCACTTTCTTGGAAGCGGTTTTGTAAAATTAGTAAAGTGCTTTCCAGTCCGGCGTGTAAATCTACAGATTTCATGTCTGCTTCGTCTAAGCGCGAAAAATTACGCAAACTCAGGACAATTTGCTTGATCCGTTCGCTGCCTGCTTTCATTGATTGCAGAATGTTACTTAAATCTTCTCCGATGAATTCAAGCTCAATTTCCTCAATTTTCGCTTGAATTACTGAATTGTTTTCAGGATATTCTTGCTGATAAAGATCCAGCAACATCAGCAAATCTTTAACATAATTTTCAGTAGGCTGAATATTACTATGAATAAAAGTAACTGGATTGTTAATTTCGTGTGCTATCCCCGCTACGAGTTGACCGACGGCTGACATTTTTTCACTCTGAATTAGTTGTGCTTGGGTTTGTTGTAGATTTTTCAATGTTTGCTCTAAATCAAAAGCTTTTTGGCTTAACTCTTCTGTTTGTCGCTCTACTTCCGCTTCCAAGGTTTGAGAGTAGTTCTCTACTTGTTGATACAAACGGGCGTTTTCAATAGATATAGCAGCTTGAGCACTAAGAATTTGGAGGGTTTCGATGCGATCGCTTGTAAACGCTCCCACTGTTAGATTATTTTCTAAATACAAAATCGCGATCGATTTTCCCTGCTTGCTAATCGGAATACATAAAGCTGATTTAGGCTGCTGGGTGATGATATAGCGATCGCCTGCAAATTGAGTGGAAGCACTCAAGTTATCAAAAACCGCCGTTGTTTGACTTCTGGCTACATAATAAATCAAACTTTGGGGTAATTCTTGGCATTCAGCTAAAGGAATATGCCTCTTTTCTGTCTGGTTTTGAGCCGCTTTCGCCACTACTAACCATTTTTCCTCTTGATCGATCACTAAAATTCCGGTTTGCGCTCCGGCATGGGCGATCGCAATTTGCATCAAAGTGGCTAATAGTTTCTCTAATTCAATTTCCTGTGAAATAGCTTGTGCTGCTTTCATCACCGCCGGAAAATCCAACCATAAATTCTGGCTGTTGCTGTTACTGGTGCTACTTAAGCTTCTCACCAGCGTTGGAGAGATTGTTCCCTCAGATATGATAGCTCGTTTAGTCGGTTGGAGAATAGCTCCTAGTAGTTGGGGATAGTGTTGTTCTAAATAAGCAACTTTCGCCTTCGCACCCCATCGGGTGTAACAGTAGTATGCTTCCTCCATATATCCAGAAGCAAATTTTTCTTTGCCCCAGCCCAGATAAAATTTAGCTGCTAGTTCATTAGCTAACGCTTCTTCTTGGATATATTGGTTTTTTTTGGCTCCGGCAATTGCGCGATCGTACAAATCTCCGGCTTCATAATTCTTGCCTAAAACTCGGCATTTTTCGGCCTCTACTAAGTTAACTTTATGTTGGTAATTCATGGGAGCATGGTGCGCCCATTTCGCCAGTGTAGTTTGATGGGTTTCTACCTCCTCAAGAGTGTTAGCTCTATCAATCTCTGACTGCGTAGAAAATACGGCCCAGTAGGTTAACCCGGCATAAAAATGCAAAACAGGAGTGTGAATCATTGCAGTCGCTACCATCAAATATGCCTTAGCTTGGGGAATGTAGTCTAGGGCGTTGGTGTAGTTGCCAAAAAGATAGGCAAGCATTAGTTTGTAGTTACTGGCAACAGCGAGCGCAGTAAACTCACTATCCTGATGGTGTTGAGGAAACATCACGGTTTCATCATAAGCCTGACCGATTAACAAATCCGGTTGATTGACAATTTCCCTCAAGTTCTGCACCGTCTGTTGTGTCATCCTCACGTAAACCAGAGGAGAATATTGCTTGACAGCCTCTAAGGCAACACAGTAATTTTCTATTTCTGCTTCCCAAACATCAATCTCTACTCCTGAGAAAAAATTATTATATAAATAGCAACTGAAGCTAAAGCCAGCATTTAGAAAATCACCTGTTTCCATGCCGACCAAGTAGGCTTCTTTCTCCATTGGAATTGTTCCCCTCAGTGCTTCTTTGCGATGGTGGATAAAAGAGCTAAACCAATTTAAAGTCATACATTTAAATTCCCGCCAATTCAACTGATTGAATAAGCTCAGTGCTACTCGCCCAAAGCGATAACCTTGTTCTACTTCTCCAAAAAAATCAGACAGCACAATGCCATAACCCACATACCCGATTGTTGATGCGGGTGCATTGCCAAATTCGAGTGATAGACTGACCATTGTGGCGCAAAGCAGAGGCTGCAAGGCAGGATTTCCCATAAAAATAGCTGGAAACAAGATGCCTAACAGTTGCATGGCCGCCATTGTCCGAGGATCGCTCATTACAGGAAGGTTAACCAGTTCCTGAATCTGTTTACCCTCCATTTGACTGGCAAGGTTTTGCAGTGTAATGCGTGTCAAGGCTTCGTCAGTTTCACAGGGGAGTTCAATGCCCAATTGTGCTAGGGCATTTGTGCCGATAGTGATCGCTTCTAACATCTGACTCTGAGTTGTCAGTGCGTGAATTTGAATCTCAAATATTTTGACTTTATCGAGTATTGTTTTGGCCGATCGCAAAACCAGATCTACCATTTTTTCCCTACCATCAAAATCGGCATTCAAGTAGGCAGTTTCTGCCGCCGCTACATACAGATTGAGGGTTAATTCATACTGAGTTTGCCAACAGTCTGGGGTTAGCAACTCTATCCCTATTTGCACAAAACTTCTGGCGGCTGAATAGGCTGTAGAATTTCTGGCTTTCTGTCCGGCTGCTAAGTTTAGTCTGGCTAAGGCTTCTCGTTCTTCAGCTTGAGTAATTAACCCACTTCCTACATTCAAATGCCCGACAATATCAAATAGATTTTCTTCCTTTTCTATCTCTGATAAGTTTTGTTGGAGCAGTTGACCAATTTTGAGATGAGTTGCCTGTTTTTTGTTTTTTGGAATCAGAGAATAGGCAGCTTGTTGAACGCGATCGTGCAAAAATCTGTATCTAGCATTTTGTTTATTAGCATTTTTATTTTCTAGGCTGAAGTTATTATTTCCTTCAAGCTGATAAAACTTATAAACATTACTAATCGGTAAAATCAAACCCTCCTGCAATGCTCTCCATAACACAGTGGCTGCCTCTGTTTCCGATTGTTCTGAAACTATTGCCAAAGTATGCAAATCGAACTGCGCCCCACTACAAGCAGCCAACTTTAAGACATCCTGAGTTGGAATTGGTAATTTCTGCAATTGCCACGCCATGAATTCAACCACATCATCAGTAATTGCCAAGGCGTTGATTTGGGAAATATCGCACTGCCAATGCTGGATATCCCAATTAAAGGTAATTAACTTGTCATCGTGTAAAGCTTTGAGGAACTGAGTTGCAAAGAAAGGATTGCCCTTGGTTTTTTGATAAACTAATTTTGTCAAAGGCTGGGCAAGAGATAGTTCGCAATTTAGCGTATCTGCTACCAATTGATTAATATCCGATTCTCTTAATGGTGGTAATGTAATCGTATTTACCGTTGCCCCAGTTTTGAGCAGTTCATCTACGGTTAAGATAAATGGATGTACTGGTGACACTTCATTATCTCGATAAGCACCTAATATCAATAGATATCCTGTATCTTGTTGCCTCAATAATGAGAGCAAACTCAATGATGCAGAATCAGCCCATTGCCAGTCATCTAAAAACATCACCAAGGGATGTTCTTTACTGCTAAAAACTTTGACAAATTTTTGAAATAATAAATTAAAGCGATTTTGGGCTGCTGTTCCTGATAATTCTATGGCTGGTGGCTGTTTACCGATGATGTTTTCTAACTCAGGAATTACATCAATTAATACTTGCCCGTTTTCTCCCACTGCTGCGAGAATATTGGTTTTCCATGTTTGCAATTGCTCTTCTGATTCTGATAATAGTTGCCCGATTAAATCGCAAAAAGCTTGTACGAATGCTGAAAAGGGAATATTCCGTTGAAATTGGTCATATTTCCCTTTAATAAAATAGCCGCGTTGCCGGACAATGGGTTTATGCACTTCATTTACCACTGCGGTTTTCCCAATGCCTGAAAAACCCGCTACTAGCATCATTTCTGTTGTGCCATTGGCGACGCGATCGAAGGAATTTAATAGTTGATTGACTTCGGCTTCTCTTCCGTAGAGTTTTTCGGGAATTAGGAAGCGATCGCTAATATCTCGCTTTCCTATTTCAAAAGGTTCTATTGTGCCTGTAGTTTGTAGTTGAGCTAGACAGATTTCTAAATCGTGCTTAATTCCCAAGGCACTCTGATAACGATTTTCGGCATTTTTTGCGATCAGCTTACTGACAATTTCTGACAAAACTAGCGGAATTTCTGAATGAATTTGATGGATGGGTATCGGCTGTTTCGCGAGGTGACAATGTACCAATTCCATTGCATCTTCCGATCTAAATGGTAATGTTCCGGTCAATAATTTATAAAATGTCATTCCCAGAGAATAAAAGTCACTACGATAATCTATGCCTCGATTCATTCGACCAGTTTGTTCGGGAGAAAGATAGGCTAAGGTGCCTTCTAAATCATTAGTATTCTGAATCTCTTGGGTTTCTCTTGGTAGGAGAGAAGCAATACTAAAATCAATTAATTGGATTTTTTTTGTTGCGGGATCTATCAGAATATTAGCGGGTTTTATGTCTTTGTGTATGACTCTATTTTGGTATAAATAGTGCAGAATTTCGGTTATCTTAATAGATATCCTGAGAAATTCACCTAAAGGTAAATATTGATATTGGGGATTTTCATCCGTGGCTGTTTGGAGATAATCAGATAGGGAAATTCCACCAAAGTCTTCCATGACTAAGGCATAGCCATTGCCATATAATTCTAAGGTTAAGGGTTTGATAATACTAGGAAAGTCGAGATTTTTTGCAATGGTATATTGGTTGCGAAATTGAACGAGTTCGTTAAAGTTTGGGTATTCATTTCGTAGTAATTTGATGACTACGGGTTGTTGGTCACTGGTACGGATGCCTCGATAGACAAGGGTGCGCGTACCTGTGTATAATTGCTCTGTGATTTGATAATCGGGTAAGTTGGCGATCGCATTCATAATTTGTTAAGCTAATCTTAAGTTATTCTGTAGTGCTCCCCCAGTAGCAGGATTTACTTGTTTGGGATAAATTTCTAAACAAGGTTGATCGTCGCTAATTACTTGTCAAATATTATCATAGCGCTTGTTAAAACGCCCGCTTTGCAAGAATTGTGACCTTGTGTAAGTAGGTGCAGATATTTAAACAGAACTTAGGCGACGGCGGCTGAGGATGGATAAACTTGCGCCTACTCCCCGTACCTGCTCTGCTTTGACTTCCTGGTAGCGTCGCTTTGTTGTTATTTAATTTGAGGGATCGCTTTATGGCAAACATAGTTGGATATTCCAATTAATTCAGATGCCAGGGTGAGAGTTTTCACCTATAACTTGTTGCAACGAATAGGTTTAGGTAAATTTAGTAACATATTTGACTATCGGAGTCTTACTCTTTTGATTCGCAACAACTTCCCGCCTTACTTTCGTTTCATTTTACAAGATTTTTCGGGTCTGTTGCTGCGTGCCAAGAAGTATCTTCGGGATGAGATTAATTAGCGTTCGTCAAGGAATTGTCAGTCAGCCAAGAGTCTAATTAAGCTAGTTTTACTCTCAGGTTCTATCGACCGAAGCATTTGCGCGCCAAATCTCCAATTTTAATCATAGATTTTTGGGGCGCAAAGACTTCGCACGATCAAGACTTTTACCAGAGGTTTCAATCTCTGAGTTCCAAGTCACAAAGCAGGCGAATTAGATCAGTTTGACAGCCCGCAGACCAAACATCAGCACTGTCGCCAAGCCAATCATGCCGCCGAAAATCCCAAAATAAGTTATTGCTCCGCTAAGAGTCATTGCAATTTCTCCAAAACAATCAATAAAAAGACCTATAAGAACTATAATCTAAAATCTAATATCTAAATAAGATAAATATGCAATCGATAATTAAAGTTGACTTGGGATCGCAATCTTACAATGTTTGCGTGCGATCGGGCGGTTTAGACGAACTCGGCAGTCTGATGGGCGATCTAAGTTTGGGCAAAAAAGTGCTGCTGGTGTCGAATCAGTCGATTTTTCGGCAGTACGGCGAAAGAGCAACAGCAGCCCTCGAATCGGCCGGTCTGGAAGTCAGTAGCTGCATTTTACCACCGGGAGAACAGTACAAAACTTTAAATTCGGTGCAGAAAATTTACGGTGCGGCTTTGGCAAACCGTTTAGAACGTTCCTCGACTATGGTGGCTTTGGGCGGCGGGGTGGTGGGCGATATGACGGGTTTTGCTGCGGCGACTTGGCTGCGGGGAATTAATGTCGTGCAGGTTCCGACTTCGCTGCTGGCGATGGTTGATGCTTCTATTGGCGGCAAAACGGGGGTAAATCATCCTTTAGGGAAGAATTTAATCGGGGCTTTTCACCAGCCGCGTTTGGTGTTAATTGACCCGGATGTACTCAAAACTCTGCCGGCGAGGGAGTTTCGTTCGGCGATGGCGGAAGTGATTAAGTACGGGGTGATTTGGGATGTTGAATTGTTCGAGAAGTTGGAAAAGTGCAAGCGTTTGGATCAAATGCGCTATGTGAAGGCTGATTTGTTGGCTGAAATTTTGAGTAGGTCTTGCCAAGCTAAGGCTGAGGTGGTCAGCAAAGACGAGAAGGAATCGGGTTTGCGGGCGATTTTGAATTACGGACACACCATCGGTCATGCTGTGGAAAGTTTGACCAATTACAAGGCGATCAATCACGGGGAAGGAGTGGCAATCGGCATGGCTGCGTCAAGCCGATTGGCTGTGGAGTTGGGAATGTGGGATGCTGAGTGCGATCGCCGCCAGTCTGCTTTGATTGAAAAAGCGGGTTTGCCTGCCAAATTGCCTGCGGGTGTCGATGTTGAGGAAATTTTGCATACTTTGCAACTCGATAAAAAGGTGCAGGATGGCAAGGTGCGGTTTGTGTTGCCGGTTCGCTTGGGTGAGGCTGCTGTGAGCGATCGGGTGGATGGGGATTTGATTATACAAGTTTTGAAGGAAATGCTTTAAATTCTCGTTTTTGGGGTTGTTTAACGGCCACTGAACGCTGATTAACGCCGATCGCCAAAGATGTTTTTTCTTTCAATGTGCGATCGGCGCTTGAGTTTAGGAGTCGCTCGACTGCGAATTAATTTCCTCCAAAATTTTATCTACTCTGTTAGCAGCTTGAGTTCTACCTTGCTTGATAAATAACTCCTTAGCTTTTTTGAGGCTGGCTACTGCCTCCGCTTGGTTTTCCTTGTCTCCTTGCTGGTACAAACCGACTCCTAAATTGTTTAAAGCATCGGGATATTGATCGTTAATTTTAACGGCTTGTCTCCACTGAACAATTGCCTCGGGCAACTGCCCTTGACTTGCCATTGCCACGCCTAAATCGTTGTGAGCTTTTGCGTGCTGCGGGTTGACTTCAATTGCTTTTTGGAATAGAACGGTCGCATCGCTCATTTTACCTTGCCCCGACAGCATAGTTCCCAACTTGTAATAAGCATCCGCTTGTTTGGGATAGCGAGCGATTAGTTGCCTGTACAAAGCTTCGGCATTGACAATATTTCCTTGACCGTAAAGGTCGTTGGCAGTTCTCAAACCCAGTGTGTAGCCTTTACCTACAACTTCGCATTTTTTCTCGGAGTTGCCTTGCTGCTTGCAAATCCTGAGTTCGTCTCCCTTCATTTCGTAGGACATAACTTCCCGAACTGCCGGCCCGCGGCGCGGTGGCTGCAAGTTCTGCGACTGCAAGTTTTGCGAGAGTTGCAGGGCGATTGGTTGAGATTGTGCCGGTTGGGTCGCTGCGGCATTCCACATTCCTGCACCCACCAAAATGCTTGGGGCGATCCACCTCAAAGGTTTGAACAAGCGAAACTCTCGATCGTTTTTCATGTCTTTTGTGGAAACGTGTTGTTGATATCCTGGGTTTCACTAGCGCCGTAAGAGTCGGAGCAGATCCGGGCCCACCAGATGAAATAGTTAGTTATTAACAGTCGAGATATTTTAGCACTGTGTGGCCGAGTTTGAGTTAAATTAGAGTAGAATTCCGATCGATTCTCAGTCAACCTTAGCAGGAAAATAGAAATGGGGCAGTCTATTCTTACCATGCTCTTTGCGCTCATCCTCGGCTACGCTGTTAACTCCAGCGTCAAAATAGTCAGCGGTGGCGACGAAGCTTTAGTGGAACGTTTGGGTCAATACAAGCGCACCCTCAAGCCAGGATTCCACTTTATCAGTCCCCTGGTCGAAAAAGTCGTCTGCGTGGACACAAGCCGTGAAAGAGTTTTAGACATTAAACCTCAGTCAGCAATCACGGGAGATAATGTGGCTCTAGAAGTCGATGCCGTTGTGTATTGGCGGGTTGTGAATTTACAGAAAGCTTATTATGGAATCGATCAAATTGAAAATGCGATCGCCAACTTAGTTTTAACGACGTTTCGCGCTGAAATTGGTCGATTGCCAATGCAAGACATCTTGGGTTCCCGAGATGACATGAATAAAAAGTTACTCAAGAAGTTGGACGAAGCTACTGAAACTTGGGGCGTCAAAGTAATTCGCGTAGAAATTCAAAGCATTACACCTCCGAAAAGGGTGCAAGAAGCTATGGAATTGGAGCGCGCCACTAAGAGCGAGTGGCAAGCAATGGTCAATAAGGCGATCGGCACTAAGGAGTACATGAGGCTCTTAGTTGAAGCTTTAGACTCTCATCCGAATAGCAAGCAAGTTTTGAATTACTTAGTAACCGAAAAATACTTAGAGGCTCAACAAAAACTCGGCGAGAGCGACAATGCCAAAATTCTGTTTATGGACCCGAAGAATATGTCAGAAGCTCTTAACAATTTGATGGATTCTATGCCTGATATCGACCCGCAGCCTCAGGGCGGAGAACTCCAACAAACCGACCAATCAACGACTCAAGATTGATTTCTGAAGATAGCGTCGGCAACCAGACAAACATCGTGCATTTCTCTGACATCGTGAACTCGCAAGATATCTGCTAAATTTGCGATCGCACCTGTACAAGCCGCCGCTGTCCCCCAAATTCTTTGTTTTGCTTCTGGCTGATTCAAAATGTGACCGATGAAGCTTTTTCGCGATACTCCGACTAAAATCGGACAGTTTAAAACACGGAACTTTGGCAACTCTCGCAGAATTTCTAAGTTTTGATTGTAAGTCTTGGCAAAGCCTATACCGGGGTCGAGAATTATGTGAGATTTGTCAATCCCCGCAGCAACTGCCGCCGCAATTCTACTCTCTAAAAATTCCTTAATTTCTCCAATTAAATCCTGATAATCTGTCAGTTGTTGCATCGTCTGGGGAGTTCCCCGAATGTGCATCAAAATTATTGGCACTTTTAACTTAGCAACGGTTGACAGCATTTCCGAATCAAAAGTAGCTCCTGAAATATCATTAATTATATCCGCTCCCGCCTCAACCGCAGCTTTCGCAACCTGCGCTCTGGTAGTATCTACAGAAATAGGAACTGAGCCAAAAATCTCGGCTTTTTGTCGCAGTATTTGTATGAGAGGTATAACGCGATCTATCTCCTCTGTTAAGGATATTTCCGCTGCACCAGGTCTAGTAGATTGACCGCCAATATCAATAATATCTACCCCCGACTTTACCATATTTTCCGCTTGCGCTAAAGCAGATTCGATGGTATTGAAATCTCCGCCGTCGCTAAAACTGTCAGGGGTTACGTTCACAACGCCCATTAAATAAGTGCGTTTTCCCCACTCAAAAACTTTATTTCTAATTGTAATTTTTTTGTTATTGTTATTTATCATATCACCTCCTCACTCGGCGATTGAAATCGCTTGTGGTCAAACGAAATCCCACTCTAAGAGACTCAAGAATAAAGCAGAAGCGCAATTCTTAATTCAACCAAAACTTAACCAGCTAAAAACAGTTTCAACTGTCAATTCTAATTCAATTTTATCAATTATTGGCAACAGAGCTGCACCTTTGTACAGTTCTACTTTTTGTCCGGAAAATACCGCCAAAATACTCTCTTCTTCGGGATCTAGTAACCACCCCAACTCAGTGCCGTTTCGCGAACAGTGGAGTAAGTTACTCAGCACTTTTGTTTGGCTTTGGTTTGGAGAGAGAATTTCTATCGACCAGTCGGGATTAATGTCAAAGCGGTTAGCAATTCTACCAGACGGCAAAAAAGGAATTCTTTCCCATCGGAATACTGCTACATCTGGCACGATTGAGGCGCCGCCAAAAGTGCAGCGCAACTCGGGAAAAGCATTGGCAATTTTCCGAGTTTTCGCTACTTGATTGATAGTGTTGCAGAGCTCACCTTGAAGTACGCTGTGTTCACCTTGAGGCATCGGCTTCTGAATGATGTGTCCCTCAAGAAATTCTGAGGCCGGTTCAGTTTCAGGAAGTTTGAGGAACTCGTCTAAGGCGGGTTTGGGTTTAACGATCGCAGTCATAGGTTAATTCTCCCGATCCGAGAAACACTGAACGGCACATCACAATTTTAGGCGATCGCTGTTTAATTCCCGCCGCCCTTGTTCCAATTACCAATTAACAATTACCAATTAGCAATTACCAATTAGCAATTACTGATAATTGACAATTCGATCGAAGCTAGCAGCTTCCAAACTCGCCCCGCCTACCAGAACCCCGTCAATCTCAGGCATCGCCATAACTTCATCAATATTCTCCGGTTTAACAGAGCCGCCGTACTGAATTGGCACGTCAGGATTAGTCAATTTACTGCGAATCAAACCAATAACTCGGTTAGCTTCCTTACTTTCGCAAGTATCGCCAGTGCCGATCGCCCAAATAGGCTCGTAAGCAATGACTAACTTATTTTGGTCAACATCAACCAAATCTTTTGCCAACTGAGAAAAAATGTGAGCTTCCGTTTCGCCTGCATCTCGCTGCTGCTTGGTTTCCCCAACGCACAGAATCGGAATTAAATCGTATTTCTGAGCAGCTTTCAGCCGCAAATTCACCGTTTCGTCAGTTTCCCCAAAATATTGGCGTCGCTCGCTGTGGCCGATAATGACATAACGGACACCAAGTTCACTGAGCATTGGCCCGGAAATTTCCCCAGTAAAAGCTCCAGACTCTTGCCAGTGGACGTTCTGAGCACCGAGTCTGATCCGGCTGCCGTGCAAATTTTTCGAGAGGACAGCCAAGGAAGTGAAGGGAACGCAAAGCACGACTTCCCGTTCCTCTGGGGTTTCTGTCAGGCAGGACATGAATCCTTGAAGAAACTCTAGGGATTCTGCCCTAGTTTTGTACATTTTCCAGTTGCCAGCTATAACTATTTTGCGCACTATTTCTTTAAGTCCTTGTCCTTACAACGCAATTTATAGTCTAAAGCTTTAGCGTACCTTTCGATCCTTCATTGCCCAAACTCGATGCGAGCTTGCTCAACTAAGTCAACGGTGACGACTTCGGTTTCGGCTTCGCGGGCCAACTGCTCGATGCGGACGCGAGCTTGTCCCCGGACAAAATAGGGAATATTTTTCAGCTTCGCCTTGGCTTCTGGCGTCCATTTGAGATCATCGGAAAATTCGGAATCGGGCATGGCGTATTGAGCGATCGACTACAAGCCTTCATGGATCTGGCTTTGATGGAAAGCCTGAATGTCTTAAATTTACCACGAGTTGCGATCGGGCCACACCTTCTCACTCTGCCTTAAATTTGTTGCCTAAAATCGCCGACGCTTCTTGTAAAAGCTGATTCTGCTCTTGTCGAATTGCCTCCAACCTTGTCAAAATATTAGCAAGTCGTTCTTGAGACTCCAAACTGTTTGATTCAACTCCCCTCAATTGTTGTAAACCTGAATTATTTTTGTATTCGGGATTCTTTGAAACCAAGGAGTTTACAGCCACTCCGCCGACCTTACTTACAGATTTAGAGCCGAAACTCAAAACCCCTTGCATAAATTTTCCCGGGCTTTGCAGAATAAATAACCAGCCTTCTGCAAAAAAGCTACCTAAAGCCTGAAAAAAGCCCAATATAATGAATATAAATATCAGCAACATTGCTAAAGATATCAGCGGATGACTCACCAACCAGAAGACTACAGGGTGAGCGTCAATCCAATCTTTGACAGTACCATTGATAGCACTTTTGATGGCATCTGAAGCCGCACCGCTCATATTTCCCGCCTTGTTAATGCTATCTTCTAATGAAGCCTTAGCCTTTTCTGTAGCTTGATTTACACTCTCTACAGCTTGGCTAGTGCTTTGATTCAGAGTATTGACCGCAGAGTTAGTAGTTTGATTAATAGTTTCTTTAGCAGTTGCCGCAGAGTGAGAAACAGCATCAACAGCTTTGTTGGTACTTTCACTGACGCGACTAACTGCTTGATTCGCGACTTCAGATATAGAAATTCTCGCTTTTTCTGTTTTCTCCGCTACAGTACCTAAAGCATTGTTCGTAGCTGGATTCACAGTATTAACGGCAGAATTCGTAGTTTGAGTCAGAGATTCTTTTGCCTGATACGCAGTTTCGGAGATAGAAGATTTAGCTTGTGCTGTTGCTTCTGAAACAGAATTCACTGCTTTTCCGACTTTTTCAGTCCAAACTTCTTTCGTTTTTTGAACGCTTTGAGAAAATTTTTGAGAAAAATCAGGCACTGCTACTTCCATAGTAAGTGCTCTCCATCAAGTTAATTTACTCTTTCCCAGTGATTATAGTATATAACAATGTTAAATGAGTCATAATTTTTTTACCCCACCCCAACCTTCCCCGAACTCGCGGGGAGGGAGTAAGAAATTCACAAATGATGCGAGAATTGCTATAGTATAGCTTCCATGCCCCCATGGTTTGAAAGATGGTGCCAACGCTTTGACGATGTGTTCCCTACTCAAGCCCAAAGACAGGAGTTTAGACACTATCTGGGGGATTATTGGGAGAAAAAAGAGAAAAAACCTATCCCAGCTCGCGCAGAACGCTGTAAAGGTTTCTTAACAAAGCTTACGCTTTTTTGCAGTCAGAGCTTCCTGGTGCGAACAAACGCTCAACCAAGGGCGAAGCGATACGTGATAGTGTGACCATCAGATGTATTCCACAAAAATAGAGCTGGCGATCGCTCAAAGATGAGGCAGGAATTTGATGCACCTGAAAAAGCCTGAATGAACTTGAGAAATATAGCATATTATCCCAGCGACGATCGCGGGAAAACGGGCGATTGTTCGAGGGTTAACTGCCGATCGTTCGTCAA
The DNA here is from genome assembly GCF_036702515.1 of Microcoleus sp. BROC3. Classification (NCBI taxonomy): domain Bacteria; kingdom Bacillati; phylum Cyanobacteriota; class Cyanophyceae; order Oscillatoriales; family Microcoleaceae; genus Microcoleus; species Microcoleus sp. BROC3. The sequence goes on along the minus strand of NZ_JAUBTQ010000070.1, from coordinate 13,992 downwards.
AGCTCGCTCGGCGTTGTAAAAAATGTTTGACGCACCCAAAAATAATTACATATTTACAAAAATTAGCGCAACTTACCAGAGTTTATATCCCCGAAAAAAAGCGATAAATTTTAAGTAGACTGTGTTTAAGCAGACTGCGGTTATTGGTTTAAAAAAACTGACGCAGCGTCGGTTTTTGTTGCGGAAGCTCGGCTGATGTATCATTTCTGAGATATTTAGAAAATTTTGATTTCCCATCCCAAGCTCAAAATATGCTAGGCTAGAATGTTTCCACAGCTTAAGATACAACCATGACGTATGTATCAATCATTAGAAGAGTCAACCATTTTGACTACCCCATCTACGGAACCGTTCTCTCTAATTCTCATTGTGGATGACGATCCCTTGATTCGTTTGCAACTTCGACTTTATTTACAGAAGGAACAATACCGAGTGGCGGAAGCTAGTGATGGCTTGACAGGGCTAGCAGCTTATGAGGAAGTACATCCAGACCTGATCCTGCTAGATGCAGTGATGCCCACTATGGATGGTTTTGCTTGTTGTCAAAAGTTATCTGAAGTGCGTGAGAACGATCGCCCACCTATTTTGATGATTACTAGCTTGGAAGACAAAGAATCCGTCGATCGAGCGTTTGCAGCGGGAGCCGCTGACTATATCACTAAGCCGATTCACTGGGCTGTTCTGGGACAGAGAGTACGACGCTTGATTCAGCAATTCCACCTGCAACAGCAACAAACCATACTTTACAAGCAGCTAGAGGCCGCCAATCGACAATTAAAATACCTAGCATCAATTGACGGTTTGACTCAGATTGCCAATCGCCGTCAGTTTGACGAACAGCTAGAGGAGGAGTGGCGACGCATGACCAGGCAGCAAGCTCCTTTGTCACTGATTTTGTGTGATATCGATTTCTTCAAGGATTACAACGATACTTATGGACACCAAGCAGGGGATGTATGTTTACAGCAAGTGGCTGCAGCTCTCAATCGCAGTATTAATCGAGCGGGAGATTTAGTAGCACGTTATGGAGGTGAAGAATTTGTAGTGATTTTATCCGACACAGAGCTTGAGGGAGCTGTCCAAATCGTTAAGCAAATGCAGGCTGGCATCCAAGCTTTAGCAATAGTCCATAAGAGTTCTCCGCATCATTGCATTACGCTCAGCTTCGGTATTACCAGTGTGATTCCTACCCAAGAGAGCCTGCCAGAAACTTTAATTACTGCTGCCGATGCAGCACTTTATCAAGCCAAAGACCAAGGTCGCAATACTTTTTGTACCAAAATTCATACATTTAATGAATTCTACCGTTAAATAACAAGAATAACAACTAGGCAGATCGTGATTGCGAAGGATTCCTTATTAAAAGTTGAGCGAGAGATCGAGTCGTGAATCAGCAAGCCTTGATTGCTGCTGGAAAGCATGAATAATCGGTTGTACGAACTTCAGAGAAACTTTCAGCTAGAGAATCAGAGCTGCTCTACGACGCTTTTTTTATCGGAATCAGGTCATATTCAGCAACTAGCGATTATAGAAGTTTATGGGAGGGGCTAGCTCAGTGCGTGATAAAAGATGGTTTGGTGCGATCGCCCTTCTCACTGGTGCGGGTTTTCTGGGCAACTATTTCAGTTTGTCTCTTTTCTTTGGGGTTGATTTCCTCTTTGGCAGTATTGCAATACTGATTATTACTTACTATTTCGGCTGGGGCTGGGGAGGTTTTGCCAGTCTAATAGCAGGCAGTTATACTTATCTACTTTGGAATCATCCATATGCCACGATTATTTTGGTAATTGAGGCTCTGTTTGTAGGATTTCTTTGCAAGCGAAAACATCCGAACCTCCTTTTATTTGATGGGCTTTACTGGTTTTTAATTGGAATGCCTCTCGTTTGGCTTTTCTACGGTCAAATGCTCCACATGGAGGCGGCTCAAGTCCTGCTAGTTATGTGCAAACAAGCAGTCAACGGCATTTTTAATGCCTTAGTTGCCAGCTTTATCATTGTTTATGCACCCGTTGATAAACAGGTTGGTCGTTCAAAGAAGATCCATGCCCTCTCATTAAAACAAACTATTTTTCATCTGTTGGTTGCTTTTGTCTTTATTCCAGGACTGCTCCTATTAGTTATTGATGGTAGATACTGGGTCGCTCAAATTCAGACGACCGTGCAAACTGAGTTACAAACAAACGGAACAAATCTCAGTAGCGGTGTATCTAGATGGTATCAGCAACATCTCTTGGCCTTGAATACATTAGCTGAAAAATCGCTCATCCCTGAAACCGCCACTGCTGCTAATCAAGCGATTCAATCATCCGAACAACTGCAACAAGACATTAGCCTGATCGAGCAGTGGTTACCAGATTTCGACAACATTTATGTGGCCGATTCATCGGGAACAGTTTTAGCGGCTTCTACTCCTTTAAATCAAACACGTCGGCGGTTGATTGAACAAAGCACCGAACATAAATCTCTAATTACGCTGGCTCAAGAGCGGTTGAGACCTTGGATGACTTCTATCCACAACGACTTATTAATTGACGAACCTCATGTAGGATTGAATGTTCCCCTGCAAGTTCAAGGTCATTTCCTCGGGCTGATCCACGGTTCATTAGCATTGAGCAAGATCCAAGATCTATACATTTTCCAGAGAAACAGTCAGCAACTACGCATTACATTGCTAGATGAAAACAACCTATTTATTGGGAGTAATCAATCCGAACCCAAACTTTTGAACACTATTCAGGAGTCAAAAGATGGCAGCACTCGCACCTTAGAGGGAACCTTGCAGCAGTGGGTTCCTAGCAAGGGAAACTATCCGATGATCCGTTGGAAAAACTCTCTATATATACAGGAATTTACGATTGCCTCCGATCTGAACTGGAGATTACGCTTAGAAATTCCAGCAGATCCCTATGTAGAAAATTTACAAAATCGTTACAGGATAGATCTGATTATTCTTCTCGTCATCACAATGTTGGCATTTTTGTTGGCAACGGTGGTTAGCGAACGACTGGTCAAGCCGTTATCCTTTTTAGCTCTGGCGACTACTGACTTACCCAACCAGCTTTCAGAAAAAACATTTGAATGGAAACATAGTTCTGTTACTGAAATCAATGAGCTTGCTAGCAATTTTCAATTGATGGCGATCGCGCTAAATCAAAAATTTAGGGAGATTAAACACGCTAACGCTACATTAGAACAGCGGGTTCAAGAACGAACGCAAAGATTATCCAAAATCAATCGCTCTCTGAAAGCTGAAATTAAGAGACGTAAACAAGCCGAAGCTGAACTAAGAACAAGAGAGGCGGCAATACGAGCTTTATATGAAGTCACTGCTACCCAAAATCTCAATTTTGAGCAGCGCATCCAAGCGTTGATTGACATGGGATGTCAGACCTTTCGGCTTGAATGTGGCATCTTGGGTCGCGTGCAAGATAATCGTTATGAGGTGATGGTGGCACGATCGCCCGATCGAGTCTTGAAACCAGGTGATGTCTTTGATATTAACCAAACTTTGTGCTGTGAAGCTTTAGACACAAATGAACCCCTAACCATCGAACATATAGGCACCTCAAAATGGCGTTACCATCCTGCCTATCTTGCCCTTGGCATAGAAGCTTATATTGGAACACGAGTGTTAGTTGCAGGCAAAGTCTACAGTACCCTCAGCTTTTCTAGTAAATCTCCCCGTGCAGACAGCTTTAAATCTGCCCATGTAGAATTACTGAAACTGATGGCTCAATGGATTGGTAGTGAAATTGAACGGCATCAGGCAGAAGTCGCTCTGCAAGCGAGTGAAGAGCGGTGGGAACTCGCCCTACGCGGTAGTAATGATGGGGTATGGGATTGGCACGTCAACACCAATGAAGTATTCTTCTCGGCTCGCTGGAAAGAAATGTTGGGCTACGAAGACCATGAAATCCCTAATCACCTGGATGAATGGAGCAAGCGGGTGCATCCCAATGATCTCGATTGGGTGATGCAAGTAATTCAAGATCACTTTGAGGGCAAAACTCCCTTTTATATTATAGAACATCGATTGCTTTGCAAGGATGGGAGCTACAAATGGATTTTAGCTCGAGGGCAAGCGCTTTTGGATGAAGCGGGCAAAGTTGTCCGCATGACTGGTTCTCACAGCGATACTACCGAGCGCAAAAAGTTGGAGCAGGAAATTCAAGCCAGAGAGCAATTATTAAATGCTTTCTTTAACGGAGCTTCCCTAGCAGGGGTGGGGCTGTGTATCTACGATCGGCAGTTGAGATTTTTACAAATAAATGAGGCACTAGCTGAAATTAACGGCAACTCTGTAGAGGCTCACTTAGGCAAGACAACCGATGATATTTTGGGGGAATTTGCTCCTGGTGTAAATGCACTGTTAAAACAGGTTTTAACGACAGGAAAACCTTCCATCAGCTTGGAAATGAGCACAGAAGTACCCAGTCAAACGGGTGCCAAGCGCCACTGGCTAATTTCTCACTTCCCCATTTTCAAGGATGCTGAGCAGCCTGTAGCAGTGGGTTGCATTCTAATTGAAATTAGCGCTCGCAAACGAGCCGAAGCGGAACTGCAACAAATGAGTGCGGCGCTAGAAAATGCCGTGGCAGGCATTTCTCGGCTAAACCCTCAAGGACGCTATGTCTTCGTTAACGGCACTTATGCTGCCATCGCCGGCTATCAGCCTGAGGAAATGCTAGGGATTGACTGGCAAAGAACCGTCGATCCTGAAGATTTTCAAAGGATCGCGGCTGCTTATCAGCAGATGTTGAGAGATGGCAGAGTTGAGGTTGAGGCTAGGGGAATGCGAAAAAATGGCTCCAGCTTCTATAAACAACTGGTGATGGTCTCTGCTTATGACGAGCAAAATGTCTTTATAGGCCATCACTGCTTCATGAAGGATATTACCGATCGCAAGCAGGCAGAAGAAGCACTACAACGACAGTTGCAAAAAGCCCTACTGCTGAAGCAAATTACCCAAGAAATTCGTCAAAGCCTCAATGCTCAGCAGATATTTGAAACTGCTGCTCTTCAGATTGGGCAAGCTTTTGGGGTCAGTCGCTGCTTAATTAGCACATACCAGGAGAATCCACTGCCTCAGTTTCCTGTCGTTGCAGAATATCTAGCAGTGGGGTCAGCCCCCAGCGGGCCGCATGACATTCTGGCGGCCAGTCCTGCTTATACAAAACAGTTGATGGCTCAAGATGAAGCTATCGCCTCCCCGGATGTTTATTGCGACTCATTGCTCACCTGTGCTCATTCAATTTTTACCAGTCTCAAATTGAGATCGACATTAGCAGTGCGAACTTCTTACCAAGGAGAACCGAATGGTGCCATTTGTCTGTACCAGTGCGATCGCTACCGTCATTGGACTCCCGATCAAATCGAGTTGCTAGAATCAGTCGCAGCTCAAGTAGGAATTGCCCTAGCTCAAGCCAAATTATTAGAGCAAGAAACTCGACAGCGAGAAGAATTAACTCTGAAAAACTTTGCCCTGGAGCAAACTAGACGGGAAGCTGAAGCTGCCAGCCGAGCTAAAAGTGAGTTTCTGGCGATGATGAGCCATGAAATTCGCACTCCCATGAATGCGGTTATTGGTATGACGGGACTGCTGCTCGATACAGAACTCAAGGCTCAACAGCGAGACTTTATCGAGACGATTCGCAATAGTGGGGATACCCTCCTGAGCATCATCAACGACATCCTTGACTTCTCCAAAATTGAGTCGGGCAAGCTAGAGCTAGAAATGTATCCCTTGAACTTGAGAGATTGCATAGAAGGTGCGATCGACCAACTTGCAGTTAAAGCAGATGAGAAGGGGATTGAGCTAGGCTACCTGATCCTCCCTCAGACTCCTAATTTCATTTTGGGTGATGTCACCCGTCTCCGTCAGATTCTAGTTAACTTGCTCAACAATGCGATTAAGTTTACCGAAACTGGGGAAGTTACCATTTCGGTGCAAGCCTCTGCAGTTGATTCTGACGAAGCGGTTTCTGAGTCAGAAAGCTTGTATGAAATCCAATTTGCCATTCAAGACACAGGTATTGGCATTCCAGCCAACCGCCTCGATCGACTGTTCAAGTCTTTTAGCCAAGTAGATGCTTCGACGACTCGGCAGTATGGAGGGACTGGTTTAGGTTTGGCGATTAGTAAGCGACTTAGTGAAACGATGAACGGCATGATGTGGGTTGAGAGCTCCGGCCACGTGGGAGGAACCCCTTCACCAAAATGGCAAGCCGTTAAGCCTCATCGAGTCACAATGGGTTCCACCTTCTACTTCACGATTGTGGCATCCTCTGTTACTACTGAGTTAGCGGAACCGATTGAAATGCTACCAGAACTATCTGGCAAGCATTTATTAATCGTGGATGACCTGCCCACTAACCGACAAATTCTGACGTTGCAAGCTGAGACTTGGGGGATGCAGATTCGCGCTGCCCAATCGGCGGTGGAAGCGCTCAACTGGCTTGAGAATGGAGAAACGTTTGATGTCGCTATTTTAGATATGCAAATGCCACAAATGGACGGCCTCACACTCGCCTCAGCCATCCACCAGCATCCTAAGTGCCACCGTTTACCCCTGGTGATGCTGACTTCAATGGGCAAACCAGAAGTGAGTTCTTCAGCACTTTCCAGCCACTTTGCGGCTTGTTTAAGCAAACCCATAAAACAATCCCAACTTTATGAAGTCCTGACCCAAGTGCTACAAGCTCAACCGACAAAAGTTCAACAGCGGCCCCCTACCTCTGTTCAGGATGATATTAAACTGGCCCAGAGACTTCCACTGCGAATTCTGTTAGCAGAGGATCATCTGGTGAATCAGAAGGTGGCACTGCTGCTGTTAGAGCGTTTGGGATACCGGGCCGATATTGCTGCCAATGGATTAGAAGTCTTGGAAGCCCTGCACCGCCAGCCTTACGATGTAGTGCTGATGGATGTACAAATGCCAGAGATGGATGGACTAGAAGCCAGCCGTCGTATTAGTGACGAGTGGCCTGCTGATGCTCGTCCCTGGATTATTGCCATGACGGCGAATGCCATGCAGGGCGATCGCCAGCTTTGTCTTGATGCTGGCATGAATGACTATATCAGTAAACCGATTCGAGTAGAGGCTCTCATCCAAGCACTGAGTCAGTGTCAAGCCAACCAGGAACAGCAGCAGGCCCAAGAGGAAGAATCAGAGAGCAACCAGCCAGAAATTGATGTGCCAGCGGTTAACCTCACAGAACTGCAAGCCTTCTGCTGCAGCATCGACGATCGAGATTCAACCAAGATTTTGAGCTTGCTGGCGAACTGCTACTTTGAGGAAGCCCTAAAGTTGCTACAAGCTATGAAATTAGCGATCGCCCAAGCGGATACTCAAGCTCTAAACCGAGCGGCTCATACCCTCAAAGGCAGTAGTGCCAACCTAAGCGCGGCTCATCTGGCCCAGCTTTGTGGCACGTTAGAAGTGATGAGTACCTCTGGTGAACTCGATCGAGCCTCACCCCTATTGGCTCAAATCGAGGCTGAGTACGATCGTGTCAAGAATACTCTCCAACAAGAACTACAAAAGATTAGGGGTTAGAGCCTCCTCCTTCGCTTGACGGCTTGAGTTTTATTTGTTATAAAGGCATGAAAACTTTTTAAAAGTTGCCAATTTTCATCTCTATTCTATGGTAGATTAGTACAATAAAAAATTGGGTTTTGCTTTCATAAAAAAAGGCTCAACTTCGTATGAATCTCCTTTAATGAAGCAAGATGGATGATGACTAATGACTAACGACTAATGACTGCTGTCGGAGCGGAATCTCGATCGCAAACTCAGTACCTTTCCCCAATTCCGAATTGCATTCTAAAACCCCGCCGTGTTTCTCTACCACAATTTGGTAACTAATTGACAGTCCCAATCCAGTGCCTTTTCCCACCGGCTTAGTCGTGAAAAAAGGGTCAAATATGCGTTGTCTCATTGATTCCGAAATTCCCGACCCGCTGTCAGCAATCCGAATCACCGCGCTAGGAACAGTGCCATTAAGTTGACCGACAGCAGTAGAGATTTTAATTTGAGGAATCACAGATGGGCGATCGACCAACTTGTCAGATTCCAAAGCATCGATCGCATTCCCGAGAACATTCATAAACACCTGATTCAACTGTCCAACATAACACTCAACCAGAGGCAAATTACCGTATTCTTTAACTAGCACAATAGTTGGACTATCCGAATTAGATTTCAGCCTGTGCTGCAAAATTAACAGCGTGCTATCGAGCCCTTCGTGAATATCAACCGCCTTCATTTGACTTTCGTCAAGACGAGAGAAATTCCTCAAAGACAAAACTATTTGACGGATGCGATCTGCTCCCACCTTCATAGACAATAGCAACTTAGGCAAATCTGCTCGCAGAAATTCCAAGTCAATAGCTTCTGCCAATTCGCCAATTTCAGGGCGAGAATCGGGATATTGCTCCTGGTAAAGTTCCAACAAACTCAGCAAGTTATCAGTATATTCAGTAGCGTGATTGAGATTGCCGTAAATAAAATTAACGGGATTGTTTATTTCGTGAGCAATGCCGGCCACCAGTTGCCCCAAACCAGACATTTTTTCAGTCTGAATCAATTGAGCTTGAGTTTGCTGCAAATCCTTTAAGTTTTGAGCAATTTGTTCTGCTTGGCGTCTGGTTTGAGCCAGCAAATCTGCTTGTTGGATAGCTACGCCTAATTGATTAGCAATCTGAGCTAAAAAGTTAACTTCTGAACTTTCCCAACGGCAGGTTCCAGAATGTTGATACGCTGTCAGCAAACCCCAAAGTTCTTGTCCTACAAAAATCGGCGCTATCGCATAAGCCTTCACCTGAAATTGCTCTAAAATACCGACAACACACTCCGAGTGACCAGCTTGATATATATCGTCAACAGCTAGAGTTTCATTATTGAGATACCTGCCGCCTCGGTTTTCCTGCAAATAAGTATCTTGCCAAACCGTATTGATACCTTCCCCTACCATTTTTACCCAGCCATCTTTCACAAACTCGGCAACATATTCGCCGCCCCAATCAGGATTAAAGCGATAGACAGCAATTCTATCGACTTGCATAAACTGACAAACTTCTTGGGTTGCCGTCTTAAAAATCGCGTTGATATCGAGAGATTCTCGAATCTTGGCTACCACTTCAAACAGTATCCGCTGTTGCTCTGCTACCAACTGCATATTAATCGTTTGCTGGCGCGTTTGAGCGAGCAAATCTGCTTGTTCTAATGCTACGCTCAACTGAGATCCGACTTGCGTAGCAAACTGGATTTCCGAAGTGTTCCAATTGCGCGAACCGTCGCACTGGTGTACGCACAGCAAGCCCCAAAGTTCGCTGCCATTCATCAGCGGCATAATCACCTGAGCTCTAATCTGAAATTTAGCTAAAATAGCAGCGTGGCAGTCTGAGAGTTCCCCGCTGTAGGTGTCTGACAGCACTTGAATGTTTCCCTGACTGTATTTGTTCGCATAGTTTTGACCAAAACATCGATCGCTAATTTTCACATCCATTGCCGAACAAAAACCTGGCAAAACATCTTCAGTAATAAATTCGCCTTCATTAAACTTGGAACCCGGCTCAAAGCGATAAACAACAACTCTGTCTGCCTTTAAAATCCGGCGCATTTCTGTAGTTGTCGTGCGAAAAATTGTATCTAAATCAAGAGATTGTCTAATTTTAGCAACTACCTCAAATAGTATCCGCTGCTGATCTGCTGCCCGCTGCAACTCAACTGCTTGTTGTTTGGTTTGAGCGAGCAAATCTGCTTGTTCTAGGGCGATGCTGAGCTGAACAGAAATTTGGGTAGCAAACTTGATTTCGGAAGATTCCCAATTGCGGGGAGCCGAACACTGGTGCACGCACAGCAACCCCCAAAGGTCTTTGCCTTTCATCACCGGTGCAACTAAACTAGCTTTGATCTGAAATTGCTCTAATAGTTGCTCGTAGCAATCTTGCAGTCCGGCCTGTCTAATGTCGGACATTGTGTGAACTCGTCCCTGAGAGTAGAGATTGGCGTACTTTTCTCCAAAGCAGCGATCGTGTACTTTGACTGCCATTGCTGACACAAAATTTGGCAAAACATCTTCGGCCACGAATTCGCCTTCGTTAAATTCCGAGGCGGGATCGAAGCGGTAAATCCCAACTCTATCTGCATTTAAAGCCTGCCGCACTTCCTGAGACATCGTGCTAAAAATCTTGTTCAAGTCGAGGGATTGTCGCATTTTTACCACGACTTCAAACAGCACTCGCTGCTGTTTCGTTAACTGCTGTAATTGAGCAGTCCGATCTTGAACTTTATTTTCTAAATTGGTGTTAAGTGCGTCGATTTTTTGGTGAAGTTGGCAGTGGTTAATTGCATTAGCAAAGTGGCTGGCAAAAGTTTGAATTAATTCAATTTCTTCAGTCTTCCATTCGCGAATTTGGGCAGTTTTTGACTCTTTCCACGCTTCAAAAGATATCCGAGATTGGGCGAGCCGACCGTCGCCATCAAACTGTCCTGCCCAGAGAGTTTCGGTGTCAAATTCTTCTCTAAAAATGCTCAAGTAACCGAATATTTGCTGGCGGATTCTGAGCGGTACGATTAAAATGCTGCGAATTTTGGTCGATCGAAATGCAGGTTGCAAGCTTCTCAAACTGCTAATTTGGTACAAGTCGGGAATTGCCCAAAACTGTTGCTTGCCGGATTTAAAATATTCGTGCCAGACGCTGTATTGCTCCACCTGCTGGTATTTTGCTGAATTTTGCATCTTCGGCCCTGAGCCGCAAGTGTAGACTTGAAGTGTTCGAGTGGAATTGTCTGAGTAGGGCAGTGAACTTGTGACCTTGCTGCTGTCAAAAATGAAGGGTGCGGAGAAAATGCACAGCCTGCCGCCGGCTGCCTCTAGTGCAGCTACAGATTCTGCTAAAGCTGCTTGCAGTTCGATCGCCGGCTGGGAGTGAAGGGCTGCGGCGACGCGGTTGACGGCAGTTTCCCGCTGGGCTTTCGCCTGGGCTCGGGCGAGGAGGGTGGATTGGGCTATGGCGACGCCGAGCTGATCTGCCACCATCTGAACGCCTTGCAGTTCGTGTTCTTGCACGCTTCGGGACTCGGAGTGGTGAGATACCAACAACCCCCAGAATTCTGCGCCGTGAAAAATTGGTACTACCAAGGAAGCCTTGACGCCGAGTGCGCTCAAGTATTCAGCGTGGCAGGGGTCGATCGGGCGAAAGCGCACTTCGTCGGACAGCAGTTGGCCCGAAACCGCATCGCGGCGGGGACTTTGCCCTAGCAGCCCGGAATCTATATCCACGATCGATCGCACCTGTACTTGCGCGAACAGTTCCCGGGCTTGAGGGGGAATATCGTCTGCTGGAAAATGCAGTCCCAATAGGGATGGCAAGCGGTTGCCGTTAATTGATTCGGCAATCACTTCACCGCTGCCGTCGCTATGAAACTTGTAGATTTTTACTCTGTCTGTTCCCAAGAACGATTGAACTTCCGCTGCTGTTGCGCTCAGAATTTCTGGCAGTTCTAGAGATCGGCGAATCCGGTTGGCGATGCGATCGAGCAAATTTGCTCGATCGTAACTCACCTTGACATTTGGGATTTTTAATGAGTCCATTATTAATCTTTTGGTTTCCCAGCAATAACAGTAAGCGGCTGAGGGGTTTTGTGCGTGTTACAAAAATCGGCAAGCACAGCCATTTAATAACATATGAATATCCTGAGGGCGATGGTCGATTAGTTTTGCACCGCTAGCGAGCTGCCTTCAAACTGCAACTTATTATGGCAACTTTCAATTCTGTGCGATTAAAACTTTTGTACTTTAAATATAAACTTTGTAAAGCCTGCGTTGCAAGCTCTCTACCCGAACTGATTAAAATTGTCAAGTTTCAATACTTACAGAGTCGTTCACCGCCACCGATGAATGTCGCGCCGAAATATCTGATGCAAATCCGGCTTAAAGACCCCCTCGATTTGGCTTGTCTGCGGAGGCGGACGAACGTTTGTTTAGTTTAACCTCGAACTCAAATGACCGGCGCTTCGCCACATTTGAGTTCGAGGTTAACAGGTTTCAACCGCCGAATCATAAAAGGGGTAGCTTTCCCCGGATTTGGTATCAGTCCTAAAGGCAAAAGCTCTCTCAGAAAGCAGCTTAACTATGGGGGTTTGAATTATCTGAAAGAAACAGCATTGAATTCAAAAGGTTGACTCAGAAACCAGGTTTCTGCGTCTAGGATTGGATCTGCGGTTAACCGGCGAGCCAGAACGGTCGATGAATCGACAATCTGCAGCTTTTTCCAGATTTTCCAGATATTGGATCAAAAAAAAGCTCCTGCCGTTAAGCAGGAGCCTTTTTCAACTAGACAATCAAATCAGAAATAAATTCGATCGATTAGTCTAAGTTTGGCATAGAAAGTACCGCTTCATTTTCGCGATCGATACCCTTCTCAAAGCCAGCGACAGCCGCGCGAGCGCGACCAGCGTGCCACAAGTGGCCGACCAAGAAGAAGAAACCCATCACAAAGTGGAAACAAGACAACCAAGAACGCGGAGACGTAAAGTTAAACGAGTTAACTTCAGTCGCCACACCGCCCACAGAGTTCAAAGAACCCAAAGGAGCGTGAGTCATGTATTCAGCCGCGCGGCGAGCTTGCCAAGGCTGAATGTCATTCTTGATTTTGTTCAAGTCCAAACCGTTAGTACCGCGCAAGGGTTCCAACCAAGGGCCTTGGAAATCCCAGAAACGCATCGTTTCACCGCCGAAAATGATTTCGCCAGTAGGAGAGCGCATCAGGTATTTACCCAGACCGGTGGGGCCTTGTGCAGAACCGACGTTAGCACCCAAGCGTTGGTCGCGGATCAGGAAGGTCAAAGCTTGCGCTTGAGAAGCTTCCGGGCCCGTCGGGCCGTAAAATTCGCTGGGGTAAGCAGTGTTGTTGAACCAGACAAAGCAGCAAGCGATGAAGCCCATCAGGGACAAAGCGCCCAAGCTGTAAGACAGGTAAGCTTCGCCAGACCAGATTAAGGCGCGGCGAGCCCAGCCGAAAGGCTTGGTCAAAATGTGCCAAACACCGCCAGCGATACAAATCAGGCCGAGCCAGATGTGACCGCCGATGATGTCTTCCATGTTGTTGACGCTGACTATCCAGCCTTCGCCACCAAAAGGAGAGCGAACCAAGTAGCCAAAAATCACAGCCGGGTTGAGGGTGGGGTTCGTGATAATACGCACGTCGCCGCCGCCTGGAGCCCAAGTGTCATAGACACCGCCGAAGAACATGGCCTTAGCCACCAGCAGCAAGCAACCCCCACCCAATAAAATCAGGTGATAGCCGATGATGTTGGTCATCTGGTTCTTGTCTTTCCAGTCGTAGCCGAAGAAAGAAGAGTATTCTTCGAGAACTTCCGGGCCGCGAACGGCGTGATAAATGCCGCCCAAACCGAGAACAGCAGATGAAATCAAGTGAAGAACACCGACTACGAAGAAGGGGAAGATATCCGTGACTTCACCGCCCGGGCCGACGCCCCAACCCAAAGTAGCGATGTGGGGCATCAAAATTAAGCCCTGTTCGTACATGGGCTTTTCTGGGATAAAGTGAGCGACTTCAAACAAAGTCATTGCCCCTGCCCAGAAAACGATCAAGCCAGCGTGAGCGACGTGGGCACCCAGCAGTTTGCCGGAGAGATTGATCAAACGAGCGTTGCCAGACCACCAAGCGAACCCGGAGGATTCTTGGTCGCGACCGCTTGCGTAAGAATTAGAGAGCGTTACCACGCGGTAGAACCTCCAACGATTTTAGATTTTGGATTTTGGGTTTTTTTGTTCCCTAGTAGGGCACGAGAGTACCGCGCCTGCGCCGGGGAATAGGGATTTGGATTTCAATTTCAATTTAAAAATATTAAATTAATCTGAAATCCAAATCCTGATTTTTTTAAAGTGCGTTACCGCGAGGCAGAACTTCTTCAGGGAAGATAAAGTTTTCGTGGGGTTGGTCCGTAGGAGCCATCCAAGCACG
>NZ_JAUBTQ010000069.1:0-28367 GCF_036702515.1 Microcoleus sp. BROC3 | reverse complement strand
TCACGGATTTTGGTAGTGTCACCATCGTTTTGCTTTTTCCATTCGATCGCAACCTTCATCTCGTCCGCGTATCCTTTCCGTTGCTCAAAAGCAAAATCTAATTGCCTTTGATCGACTACAACACCCACAAAGAGTGCATTTTCAAAGGAATTGATGTTGATGTTGGTTTCTAGTTGAGCTGGTCGCCAGTAGCTGTTAACGACTCTAACCAGGCGGGAAATAGTATCCATCGCATCCTCGGCAACGGCACAGGGTCGAGTTAGATAAACCGCATCCTCTTTAAAGTCTTTGAGCCAGGGGATTTTACCAGCATCTCCGAGACTGTTGAGATAGTCAGTAACAGCTTGCAAACCCTTGTCATTGTTGGGATATGCGGATTTTAATGAGTCAACCGCGATTTGAAGTTCCTGACTGAGGAAGTCGATAATTGCCATTTCTTTGGGAGCTGTCTGCATCCCGCCGGGAGGAATCATCAGGACTATTCCTTCAGCTCCCGCACCTCGGGCCCGGCCCAGAAGTGAGGCAACAATCCCAGTGCTGTCATTCATGCTGTTAACGGCGACTTCTTGGAGAGTTCCAGGCAGCGCCATTTTGGGAAGCTTGTCAACGGATGGAGGTTTGTCAAAGTTAGCGATCGCATTTCTCAGAGCTGGATACTCCTTGGATGCGATGAGCTGAACAAAGTCTCCATCAAAGTCTCTGCCCAAATTCAGCATGAGTTTTGTCGAGGCTGCCATCAATCCATAGCCTTTGGCATAAGTGCCTTCATGACGGTTGATCCAGAGCTGACAATCTCCCCAGTGCCGCATGGGGTTGCAAAATACGATGTACTCGCCGGGAATCATCCCAGGTGCACAAAATACTTTTTCCTTAAAAGTGGTTACGTTGTTAGCGTCCGTGGTTTCGTATTTTTGGAAATACTCATCAGGTTGGGACATCAGTGACCAGAAACGAACTCCGGCTGCTTTGGCTAAGTTGAGCCAAACAGCGCGAAGTCTTTCTGCTACTTTCCCGGTGATGTAGGGATGCAGTAACAGTCTCCCTTTTATATCATATTTGATAATCTCCATTGCTGTGTTGACATACTCTGCCTCTGACTGAATGGAGTCGCCCTGTTCGCGTTCTAATTCCGCTTCTACTTGATGAATTCGTAACTCAGTAGCCAAGGCTTGAATAGAATTAGTAGCTGCTGCTAGCTTTTCACATTTAGCTCGAAGTCGGCTGATTATTTTGTCTTGTTCCAAGGTTTCAAATTTAAACCATTGAAATAGCATCCAGCCTGCTTTTGCGGTGCGCTTTTCCGCCTCAAATACCAACCCACACAGCAGTTTATCTTTGTAATTTCCGAGTGCGGGTTTGTTACCTTTTAGAGAACTCCAAGGAATGACCAAATCATAGCCAGAGTTATCAAGTGCGGGATTATAAGCGATGGTTCCTTTTGCTACCCATTTTTTAAACGCTGCTATCCGAAACTGAATAGGAATATCAGCATCAATCTCATCAGGATTAAATTCTACTGTTCCCGCACCGAGTAATTGCATGAATTCTCTCGAAGCTTTTGCGTGACTGTCTCCGCTGTTCCAGTGCCGTTTATTTACTGGATCATCTTGCGGGTTGCCTTTAGCATCTTTGGCTGTATCATCAACAATCACATAATTGAATTCTCGCCCAATTAAATGCTTGCATCCTGTGTGAAGAATACTGCCGTAAATGATTCGTTTCCATTGTTCCGTTGCTAGAGTTCCATAGTAGTCTTTCCCAATCGGAGCTAAATTGAAGGTAAACCTGCCATGATTGCGGGAGTTGCTAGCTAAATCCAGTTGATATCGATCGGTTTTGTTCGCTATAAATGGATTCAGCAGTGCAGAATTTTTTGTATTTTCTGGAATTTCACCAATACAAAATCTATCTTTCCCAACATCTTTGTGTAACCCTGAAAGCAGAGTATTTCGCAAAGTTACTTTAGGAGTATTTGACCATTGTTTTGCAATGCAATCCCACACAGACAAAACAGCAGTAGTTGCTATTTTTGCCAGTGTTTCGTCTGCGCCGTACCAGTCATAGGTAAGTTCATAGTTGGTTGGCATTTGATTAAATGAAGTCCATAAAGTTGAGTCTACCTGTTGCTATTCGAGCAACTTTGTCGGCTCCTAATAATGCTACGATCGCTTCTTGTCCAGTGACTTGAATGGGATTATCAGGATTAGTTAGATTATAACAAACAGCATACTCATTTTTTGGATCTAACCCGAGTCCTACAATTTGGCTCATAGCAAGTTTGGCATTGTCTCGCATATCTCTAGCTGAGGCTTTGAATTGTTCCAATATTTCGATCGCATTAGTATCGTACATGGAAGCTACTCTGAGATTAAATCGGTTGGGATTATCGACTAAATCTCCAAAAACGTAGAGAGTTTTCGCTAATGCAGTTTTGTTTCGCATGGCTAAAATAATGATGATGGAGACAATTAAAATCGGGCCAGCCATTCCCAACAAAAACATCCAGGCAGTAACATTCATATTTGTCGTACCAAAAACAGTCATCAACAAAGCTTCGTTAGCTTTCAAAGCAGAAGCAGCAAAGAATCTTAGTGCTTGAGCTCCAGAACTTCCAGAAACTTTGAGGACGATGGAAGTTACGCAATGAGTGAGAGCTGAAATTAAACTGGCTGGCATTCCAATCAGATTCATACAATTGGTTAAAAACCAGCTTGCTATGCTAGAAATTATGCCTGCGGTAATTCCTACAGTTGCCAAAGCACCGCCAACAGCTACAATCGGCGCTACCACCGGAACAACTATCAAAGCGCTGGCATTGACCGGAACACTTCGGATTGACAAGATTCGATCGTTATAAATTGAATTGATGTCGTAGCTACTGCTAGCTGTGATGACTCTGGGAGAAGGAATCGGCGCATCACCCATAGCAACCAAACTTCTAGCCACATTGTTGTATTTAGCTCTGGTTCTTCTTCTTTCATCCAATTTCAAACGCTGATCTTGTAATTCCTGGTAATATTTGTCTCTTAATTTTCTGGCTTCTTCCTGCATCTGAAGCTTTTTTTGACTAATTGACGACCATGCTTGATCCATAGCGTAGTCAACTTTTACTCCCATTTTGGATAATTCTGGGAGATTTAAGCTGTTGTTGAAAGCATTTATGACATCGCCATAGATACCTTTCTCTGTACTGGTAGAAGTTAATGCAGCCAAAGTTCTTTCACCAGCACCTGCTAGATTTTCATAAAGTTTGCTGTTGTAAGCTCTGTTTATGCCGTGGGATGTTTCCAAAAATGCTGTTCCGCATTGACCTATCAGCGTAGGAAATGCCAAAACATTCTGTGATGACTGAAGCCAACCTAAAATAGCTTTGCCTGTTGGATGACCCAATAATCCTTGAGTCAGTGGTTGTTCGATCAGCCATTGTTGGGGAGCATCCATTATCTTTTGAACTTCAGCCACTCCTGTTAGGGATTGAAAGTTTGCCCAAACATCGGCGATTGCATTGGTAGGCATAGTAAGTGTGGTTGTTTTCGATACTTGATTAACAAATATTGTAGTTCAATTCACACGCTTAATGCCTACCATCATCACCTAGTTTTAGCTAGATTTCTTCAAACTTTCTTCTTTGGCAATTCGATCGCACTCAGTCAACTCAGGAGTCGAATTCCGTGCTAACCATATCCATGTCACCTCATGAACTTTTACTAACTTATCAACTTCTTCCCACAAATCTTGGTTAGCTTTACGTTTCCAACCTTTTGCCATTGTGTTGACCACATAGGCTGAATCAGAAAATATGGTAACTTTGCAGGGCTGTTTCAGAGCTTTTAACCCTTCGATCGCTGCCATCAGTTCCATGCGATTGTTAGTAGTGGTTTTGTCAGATTTACCACTAATCATTTTCTTGTTAGTTTTCCCTGGAATAGTGAGGAATGCAGCCCAACCACCGGGTCCTGGATTTCCTGAACAAGCACCATCACAATGAATGTTAACTACACTTTTTGGTTGCTTACCTGTATCTTGAGTTGCGTTTACCATTTATTTCAAATGTAGAAGAATCCAAACCTGACAGCGAAGCGATATTACAGATGACATTTGCTATAATATAATCAAGAATTTCGAGATTTAATATGTCTGAACATACCGATTTGTTAATAGAATGTTTGCAGTTACGGGCAGAGAATGGACGACTGAATCAGCAACTAGAACACATGAAGAATCTGACCCAGGAAATGTTTAATGAATTTAGACACGATGGCGTACCGCCCTGCAAGCTACGACCAAACGGAACTCTGACAGAAAAAAGTAGAGAATTCATAGCCCTGAATGGTGGCGGAAGTCTCTACTTTGTTCAGTATGTCGATCGAACTGGGAAATCTTACATATCAACGGAAGGATTTACACCAGACGGTGATATAGCCCCTAAGCTATTCTACTTTGGATTTGCTGTATTTTTTCTGGTAGAAGAACTGACTCGACAAGGATTTACTTGTTTGCCTGAGAGATTTTTAAAGCTGTTGGATCAGAATCTCAAGTTTTTAAACTATGTCGTCAAAGAGTTTGACAGGGTGATCTCAATGGAAACTAAGCCTTAAGCTTCTCGTGTAAGTTTTCAGTTATACAACGCGGAAATTCCTGAAGGTATGTTGGTATGTCACAAATGCGACAATCCAGCTTGTGTTAATCCTGAGCCTTTATTCCTCGGCACTTACAAAGACAATATGAGGGATATGGTAGAAAAAGGACGTTCAGCCAGAAGTTCCCGACATAATAGTGCTAAACTAACCGAAAAAAAGTGTTTCAACTCAAAGCTTTGTTATCTAAAACCTAGTTAACCCAAGAAAGAATCGCTATGTTATTTGGTGTTTCCGGTCGAACTATCTCACACATTAAACAAGATGACCTTGGGAAACACCTTATTTATACATTCTCTAATAACAAAAACAGTAACAGTAAAAGTAACGGTAAGAAATCTTTATAATGGAAACAATTGAGTTTATTTAAGTAATCTGCTAAAGCAATCCCATAATTTGCAAATGTCGATAAACTACAATTTCCTCAATGCCAACTTGACGGTCGTAGCTTGCGGGCGCGTAGCGCATCGCCTTCATGGATTGCCCCTCGGCTCTGAGCGATGGTGTTCCGCCCCGCAAGCTACGAATGCGTTCTCTTAGAGCTTCAATTTCCTCAGCCGATAGAGTGGATGGTTCGACTTGCTTAGGCTGCAAGTTCCATGTCCTGATACTGCGCTGTACCTTTGCTGCTGTCGTGTTGGTATGTTCCGCTATTTGGGAATAAGACAGCCCTTGACGGTACAAACGGATTTGCTCTTCTACATTGCTCATCTCTTTGCCAGAATTATTAATATTGAAGTAAAGAAGCGAGAAATTGGAGACGCATCAAGGGAACTGTAGCTTGCGGGACACAAATTGATAAGCCTGTTAGGTTGATTGCTTGTGCCCTGCCCGGAGTTCTGCGTTCTACTCCTGGGTTGGCAGGCGGGGGATTGAATCGCCACCAGTGCTCGTAATGCAATCCAGCCAGGTAAGGGGCATTCCCATGAGCCACAGGCAAACTTCTGGATTCAGTTTCTGGGTACTGGGTAAACGACCTTGCAATTTCAATCTGTTTTCCAAGACATTCTGCCCAGCCCTGCCACCCTTTCCGTTGCTGGAGGGCAAGGTTGTGCAGGTAGGCAATGACAAACACTCTTTGTCTCTCGTGTACCGCACCGCACTCCGACGCGCTGATAACTTCAACTTCTGTTTCGTAACCGCCCATTCTGAGTCCGGCAATAATTGTTCGTAGCCCTCGATCGATAAGCCCCACAGGATTCTCCACCAATACAAAACTTGGTCTACCGAGTATGACGCATCGGAGTGCTTGGAACCATAGACTTGATTCGATGTGAACGAGTCCGGTTTTGGTTCCAGCTCTGGATGTACCCGTGCAAGGGAATGAGATTGTGAAGACATCAGCTTTTCCTTTTACTGGTAGGTAATCTTGAATATCAGAATGGATTGGGATTTCTGGGAAGTGTGTTCTCAGAACTTGTTGGGAGTAAGGATTATTTTCTACGAATTCGATCGTCTCTAATTTAATTTGAGAATTCGGGTTGACTAAACTGCCTGCTAATTCCCAAGCTCCTATTCCCGCAAACAAATCAACGCATTTTAGTTTCATATTCGTGCCTTTATTTTAATTTTATCACTTTTACTTCGTGTTTGAAAAGTAGTTTTAAATCAACAACTATGAGTAAAATTGTAATGATTTCTGGCAGTCGTTTAATCAAAGATATCAGTGCTGGATTACCATCAATCGATCGAATAATGGAGCTAAACTTTTCGGTAATTGTGGGTGATGCGGGAGGCGTAGACAAGCTAGTTCAAGAATATCTGCGTCGATCGAATTACCTCAACGTTAGAGTTTACTTTGCTCTGTGGGGCGGAGGTGGGAAACCGAGAAACACTACGGGATATGAAACGGTGGGAGTTGCAGGGAGCTATGTCGATCGAGATATAGCAATGTGCTCAATTTGCGATTACGGTTTGGCTCTCTGGGACGGCAACAGTCGCGGAACCAGGGATAACATCGATCGAACTGGAAAGAAAACCAAAATAATCAGAATTGGAGGTAGTTGAAGTTGCGGGTGAGGGTCGCTTCGCGATAAGGGAGTGACCTCTCAGCAGTAACTACTACCATGATTACCGTAGAAAAGTTTGATTTCGACAAATTCACGACTGAAAAAGTTAAGTTTGCGATCGATATTGACCGAGAAGTTTTCAATGTCAGTGAAGGTCTAAAGAATCAGTATGACCAACTAGATAATTCTCCGCTTTGGCGAGGCAAGTTTTCTGTTGAGGAGTATCGGCAAATGCTATGGCAACAAATCCAGCAGCATTTACCGAAGTATTTCCGCAAAGGATTAAAAGGTTTCTATGAGCCTTCTTTAGTCGCTGATTCCGATATCTTTCGATCGATTATGGAATTAGCTGAAGCTTACCGACATACAGGTAAATTGAAGCTGATTTATATTTCTGATCATTCCCATGCTGAACTTATCGCCAGATGCGTTGATTATTTGGCAAATCGAATATAGCAATTACGTTTAACCTAGAAACTCAGTATTTCTAGGTTAACGTATTTTCATAAAATCAAGGAGAATTATGTCAGAAATTCACATCAATCCAATGAACCTTTTTCCTTACGATGTCAACAGGCGAGAAGGAACCTATTTCTATCGGAATGGTAAACCAGTTGATAAAGACGTTCTCAAAGGTCATTATGCTGTTGCTTATGAAGGTAAGGATATCCGTTTGTCAACTTGGGCATGGAAACAGCGGAAGGAGTTAACCAATTTAGCAGGTTACTTTGATGGTAATACAGTCGAAGAAAAACGCTTAATTATCTGGGAGCAATTTCAAACTCTCACAGTCAACAGACATTTAATTAATTTCTGTGAACGACACAGAAAAGAACCTCTCTATCTTTGGTATATCAGCCATCACGACTTACCGACAGCTCAATTTATCAAGCGTTTCTTGAACTGGTATTGGTCAAAATATCCAGCTATAGAACAATGATAAAACTGTTATACTCTAGCTAAATTAGTTAGAGTATAGCCCTAATGCTTGCAACAGAATTTCCTGATAAACCAGCAATCAAAGTAACAGACATAGCCCCAGATTATCAAGTGAATTATAAAACGGGGTACATAGGATTTCTGAACAAAGGATCGGACGTAACTTCGATCGGAATCTCTTATTTTACAGGTTGGGATATGATAAGCGATATCCATGTGACTCATACCTTGATTGTGGCGGGCGCAGATCAATGTATCGAAGCAGATATGGCAAATAACACAGTCAAGGTTTGCACATTAAGCAAATACTTCAATGACCCTAACTGTCAAATCTTCTTCCGCAAACCCATATTTTTCAACGATTCGGTAGGTTATGCGATCGCACACAAAGCCAGTCTCGAAGTCGGCAAAGAATACGATTTCGGCGCAATCTTGACGCAAGGACTCTCAGGCAGTTTTCCTGGGCGGATGCTCGATCGATTGCTGACCGGGAAGTTGGAGGAACTGCTAGGGAATCTGCTTAATCATCCCGATAAATGGATTTGTAGCGAACTTGTTGCCTATGCTTTGGATGAGCAGTTATTCTACCGAGATAAAGGCATTCTCAAACGTCCTAACTCTACCATCAGTCCTCAAGAGCTTTTCCAGGATACCGAAATCTTTGCTCCTTGGAAACACTCTCAACCATCAGAAACAAAAACAGTAACAGAAACAAAAACTGTTCCCGTAACAGAAACAGTAACAAAAACAGATTCAGGAACAGACCTAATCTGTAAATAAGAATAGCTGAGGTTAACCGTTAAAACGCTTTGCGGTAAGGACGTGAGTTCTGCCCACGTTCTGCCACAGTGAGTTTTGATATGAGTTTAGTTACAGTTACACCAACAGGAAAGAAGGTAGTTGCGCTGATTTCCCGCCCTGACCAGTCTCAGTTTGATTTGCCGGTTAGCGACAATTTGGTTTGGCGAGGCGGTGTCTATGTCTGCGTGGAGGGTAGGAAGCAATATCATTTCTCTTGCGAACTCCCGTTATGTGTCAATGGCGATCGCATCCATGTAGGTAGCCTTTATTTGACTGTCTGCGGGGTAGTTACGGTTAAGTTGATCGTCCCTTCAGTAACCGTTGCTCAATATTTTGAGTACATTGTCGAAACTGAACAAAGAACTGAAGAAAAACTTCTGTCCTGGGAAATCGACAGCGCTGTCTAACTTTTCTTTCAAGAATCTTAAGCTGTTATTCGGACAGTTTGAGGTTCTTGATTGCTTCGCTATAAAGTGCAAATTTGAGGTAACTATTATGAGAGTAATCGCAGTTGATAGACTAAAATCTGGTAACTTTGGCATCTCTGACACAATTGGCAGACATTGTAAATGGCGCGATGGTGTGTTTATTTACAAGAACAGTGACGGGGAAATGTATTTTCAATGTGAGTTGCCGTTGTGTCAGAATGGCGATCGCATCCAGGTAGGGAGTTTGTACAATACCTCTATTGGAATTGTTCAGGTTGTAACGATGAATTTAACTAGCCATGTTAACCAAACTTTTACCTACATAGTTCTTGACGAAAATGGCGATTCCACTGAGATTCTTCACAGCCGTGAGTTTATCAGCATTTTCTGGTAACTCCTAGCTCAGGAACAGAAACATCTGGGAGTTCCTGTTCCTAGCTTCCTTATGTGATGGTGATGTGATGGTCATGTGCGCTATGTACAGGTGCATACAGGCTATGTATGTGTGAGAGTTGAAATGATAAAAGAGGGATGAAAATACTTCGTTTTGGGGAGAGGATGTTATTCCCAAAATGAAGTATGGAAAATCTGTTGCTGTTTAACTGGATTGTGAAAAACAATTTCCCGGAAGCAGATTTTTGGCTGATAAATAAAGGTAGCAAACATAAGTTAGGGGAACCAGTTAAGGAATTTCAGCCTTATCTCACAGGCATCAAATGTCCAGCGTTAGTTTTGCCAGATTACGCTTTCTATATGTGCCTCCACCTGTACCAGCAAGGATTCTGGCAAGAGTATTCGCAAGGTTCAATCAATCTTCAAAATCTTCGCCTCAAGTATATCAAAGAGGTTTTTCAATCGCTTGGTAATCAGCACAGAATTCAACATCAAGCCCGTTTCAAGTCGTTTGTTCCATATCCTGTGCCTGCTACTACAACAGACAGAGAAGAGGTTTATGCTTCGCTCTAAAGCGTTGAATTGTTGAATTGTTGAATTACAGGATTAGTGAAATGCAAAGAATCAATTTCGGTGGAATTCAAGCTGAGGTGTTGGCGTTGTCCCCGCACCAAAGCTATTTTATCTTCCGGTTATCGGATCGAATCGCTGTCCGTGCCATTTACACAAACCATTTCATTTGGGATGAAATAACGGACAATCTGACAGGTTTTCTATCAAAACGCTTTGTCCTATATGTGGGTGTGCACACTTACCCGGAAGCCGAACTTATCAAAGACAAAATTACCAAAGCTGGCGGAACTTCCAACAGAGATGTCTTTGTTTCGAGGTTCGTCCGTGGCTATCCCTATGAAGTGAGAGCGATCGGGCTTTCTCCTGAATATCTTGTGCAGACTCTACAGCATTATCCTCATCCTCATTCTGCTTAGCTATACCTACCGAAATAGAAACATCAGAAACACTAGCAATCACAGAAACGGAATTGAAAACTGTTTCTAAGGTTGTTAGTGTTTGCTTCGCTTTGAAGTGTTGAGTTGTTTAGTTAGGGACTGAATCATGGACAAAATCAATTTCGCAGGCGTTGAAGGTGAAGTTATTGAAACCTCGCCACACGGTAGTTACGTTGTAGTAAAATTGAGCGATCGAATCACGATTGTCGGCACAACCAATAATCAATTCAATTGGCAAGAAATGCCGGATGCTGCTTCAGGATTTGAATCTTTCATCACGTACATAGGTGTAGAATCGAAAGCTCATGCTGCTAAATATCTAAACCTGGTAGCTACAGTTGGCGGTTACACACTCAAGAAAGAAGCTGAACCCAGAAAAGCCAAACGAGTTAGCGCTTTCCCACTAGAAATGAAAGTACGCGGGTTAAGTCCTGAGTTTGTTGCTGAGGTAATTCGTTGCAAGAAAAAGTAGCTAACTACTAAACCTAAGTTTCTCTTCACTACTTCTTGAGTTTGAGGAGAAACTTACACTATCCAATTCACACACAATTCAAATGACTGACAAAATAATTTACGATGTGATTCAACGATTTGAAGTTGTTGACGGTGTACCCCAATTGATTTCTACCCTCATCAATAGCATCGAAGGTGGAACAAGTCTATTTTCGCTCGCAGAGTCTTGGATAGCTAAGAATACCAAATTAGAACGATTCAACAAACAGCAATACGTTGCTTACAAAAACAAAGGTGAGAAAAGATATCAACTTGTCCTAACTCCTAGAGCGAGTTTTCTTCAGGTAGCATTTCCATCGTCTAGTCTTAGTGGCAAAGTTCACTTTGAAACTGAATATGATTCGCTATTTCCTTACGCACTCAGGGTGGCGATCGATAACAAAGACAATCTCATTCAACTCTTACAAGATATTTTCCCTCAAAAGTAACAGGAGAACAGAAACATGATGCGACTAGATATACAATCTGAACAGACAACTCTACGCCTACGTGATGCGTTCCGGGTGCTTGCATGGGAGGTGTTTGAAACAAATCCTCAGATTTGTGAAGATTTAAACCAGCGTTACACCAGATTCTACAGTCGCTGGAGACAGAGCAATATTCGATCGATGGATCTAACTCAACTTACTCTATTAGCAACAGAAAGAGGTTTCTCGATCGAACAACTCTTAGCCATCAGAGAATGCTACTACTCCATCGCACAACCTTATCCAGAAAAAATTGCTGATGATTAACGATTAACTTAGATTGATGATGGAGAGTTGATCTTTCCATCATCAATCGCTAGAATTGAAAGAGAAGAACCTACAGGAAGTTATTAGCAAGGGTCGCTTCGCGGTAAGGAAATGATCCCTACTGGTGACTAGCATGAAACGACTAAAGAAACAGATCCCTAACCTTGAGCTTTTTCGCGATTACTGCCGTAGCTTAGTAGAGCAAATGAAGCCTAGCCACTCAACCCTGACTACTCGGCGACTAGAACTTTGGCTTTTTAACGAAGTACATCTAGGCAACGGCAAAGTAAAACCTGCTTACTTTGACGATCGGCTCTATAACTTCTGCCAACGAATCTACCCCGGCAGTAACATAGGTTTGCTTACCTACCACGGTTCTCTGAGAGGAGGCAGTAGCGGGCTGATCCGAGCTCACAAGGATCACGGCTACGCAATGCCTCGGGCAGTAAGCATAAACCTTGGCGAGGCTGAATTTGCGATCGATGGCAAACTTCACAAATTGAGTGATGGCGATCTCTGCGAATTTAACTGCAAACTTACCCATTCAATACCACGAATACTAAGCCCTGAACGCTTTAGCTTAGTATTATGGCAACTAAACAAAGCTAAAGGCTACACATCACAAATGATAGAGCCGATCGAATGGTAGACAAAAGGCTGCATACAAAACACATTGTATGCAGCCTTTGTTACTTACTCAGCACTCAATTCTATTGAAAGAACCTACAGTAGTTTATCTGTTAGGGTCGCTTCGCGATAGGGAAATGAGATAGGTTTTCTGCTTATTTCCAAATTCACTGTACATTTATCAAAGGAATTCCATCATGGCTATTGTTTTTATGTCCAAGACTGCCAAAAAGCGTAGTTTGTTAATTGATGCACTTCGTATTCTTGCCTGGGAAGAATACAAGTCTACTAACAAAGAAGCACTCAAGAATCTCCAGTATGGCGGTTATGCTGTGTTCGACAAGGAATGGCAAGTCGATGACATTCATAATAAAGGTTACGAGGATCTTCTAGCTTTTGCTAAGAGTCTAGAATTTTCTGAAGCTGAGTTACTTTCGATTCGATCGAAATACTATGCTAAGAAAACCAATACTCCTAGTGCAACAGCTCCTGTCAAGAACAACAGTTCATCTAACGGTAATCGCAATGGTAATTCTGAAGATGTTCCCGAAGATGTTAGTGTTGCTGAAGAAGAATATGATGTTGGTGATTTGTTTTAGCTTTACTTAACACAAATTGATGGTGGAGACTTTCTAGTTTCCATCATCAATTGCATCAATCATTCCGATCGAATGGTAAGATTAAGTTAAATATTTTGGTCAATCCAAAGTGTTAAACTTAATCTCCTAATCGGTCAATGAAGAAACAATGGTGAAGTTAAGCGTTTTGTAGGGCTTCGCCTTAAGGGATTGAGTTAGATTTTCTGTACTTTACTTAGAGGCTATCATGGCTATTCATATCTTGACCAAATCAGAAAAAGAAGCATCCAATTTGAGAGATGCTGTTCGTATTATGGCTTGGTCACAGTTCAAGGCTGACAATGATACCGATCTCAAAGGTTTAGATTTGTATGAAGTTTTCAAGCGTGATTGGGAAGAGTACGAGATTCATAAAATGGAACTGCCAGCAATCCGTGCATTTGTCAGTAAGTTGGGATATACAGCAGATGAATTGATGCAAATTCGTACTGAGTATTATGCCAACAAGAAAGAATACAACAATAACAACGGTAACAGCAACAGAACTGATGAATTTTAGTTCTAGCAGTACCGATCGATAGCAAAGAAAAGCCTCAGTATCTGTCATGTATATTGGGGCTTAAAAAATCAATAAAGAGCAACAAAAAGGGAAAAAGAAAGAGAAAGAGAAAGAGAAAGAAAAAGGTGAATATTTTTAGTGAGGGCGCTTCGCGATGAGGGAGTGAGCTGTAGTTATGCAGCTCACTATCCTTTACTTAGGTATTTCTCATGGCTAATTTAGTAGAAACAATGGTATCGATCGTTATTGCTGGTGAATTGGCAGCACTTGGATTATTAGCTGGAACTGGATTAATTGGTTATGCAAAAGTTACAGCAGCCCATGTGCAGTTAGTCCAGACAGCGAAGCAAAGCAGATACGATGCAATTGTTAATTATGGCGAAGTAAGAAGCGTAGCAATCTTTACAGGCGAAAAACCAGCAATTTCTGAGTGTTTGAGCGGAGTTTGTGGAACCAAAATCCCTTTGCCCAGCGGAGTTGATATCAAATCGACTTTTAGAGGTATTGATGCGAGAGTTGCAGGCAGAGCAGGCAGCAATGTAGCAACCTTGATTAGTTGGAGTAGCGAAACCAACAGCGGAATTGGTGGTAGTTATGGTCAGCATGGAACTATTACTTTCAGCCATCCCTGGACAAGAAAGAAGTTTTGTTTGGTCAGAGGCGGAGCTTACGGCAATCAAGGCGAAGTCGTAATCAAAACTGATAGGGATTGTAGATAGCAATGTTGAAGTACACGAAAATCTCTAGCACCAGCTAGAGATTTTTTTTTAGACCCACACAAACATTACTCATCAACCAAAAAATTACTCATCATGAACAAGAAAATCCTCGGTTTAGCAGCTTTAATTCTCGCTGGTTTTGCTTCCTGTCAGCTCATGAAACCAAAGTCAACAGAAGAACTTCCCGCAGCTCCAGTCATCAAAGCATTGCCTCAAGATCCATCACTTCAGGTTTACTTCAATCACTCTCAGACTTCTAGCTATACTGAACCTTATCGCCAAATCACTCGTCCAGGTCATGATTTGGAACAGCTCATGGTCTATTCCATCAACAGTGCTCGCGAAAGTGTCGATGTCGCAGTTCAAGAGTTACGTTTACCTCGGATAGCGCAAGCTCTAGCGCATCGTCATCGCTCCGGCATCAAAGTTCGAGTCATCATCGAAAATCTGTACAATCGTCCTGTTGCTCTTTCTCCCTCACAGGTAGCAGCGTTACCCAAGCGTGAGCGCGATCGATATTCTGAATTGGTACATTTGGCAGATACCAATAAAGATGGTTCGCTGTCAGATGCGGAAATCTCCAACGGTGATGCTCTTGCGATCGTTCGTGAAGCAGGAATCCCCATGATTGACGATACCGCTGACGGCAGTAAAGGCAGCGGATTGATGCACCACAAGTTCATCATCATTGATGGCAAAACTCTCATCGTCACTTCAGCCAATTTCACTACCAGCGATATTCACGGCGATTTCAAGAGCGCCGAAAGTCGGGGCAATCCCAACAATCTGCTGAAAATGCAAAGCCCCGAGCTGGCAAAAGTTTTCAGTGAGGAGTTTTCGCTCATGTGGGGCGACGGGCCCGGAGGAAAGCCAGACAGCAAGTTTGGTGTGAAGAAGTCGATTCGTCCGATCGCCAGAGTTCAAGTCGGCGGTGCCATCGTCGCAGTTCAGTTCTCGCCGGCGACCGCGAAAACTCCTTGGCAGCAGACACCGAACGGATTAATCGATCGGACTTTAGCCACCGCATCCAAGTCCGTCAATCTGGCGCTGTTTGTCTTTTCTGCCCAGCAGTTGGCAGACACACTTCAAGCCAAATCTCGAACCGGAGTCGGCATCAGAGCTTTGGTTGATTCCAGTTTCGTCTACCGCCCCTACAGCGAGGCGATGGACATGATGGGAGCCAGCTTGCTTGAAGGCTGCAAATTGGAAGTCGAAAACCGTCCCTGGAGTCAGCCACTGGCGACGGTCGGGATGCCAAAACTTCCTGTAGGCGATCGACTGCATCACAAGTTCGGTGTTGTTGATGGTTCCAAAGTCATCACCGGTTCTCACAACTGGAGTGAAGCCGCTAACCGGGCAAACGACGAAACGCTGTTGGTGATTGAAAGTGCCACGGTCGGCGCTCACTTCGAGCAAGAGTTCGAGCGAGTTTATGAAGGCGCAATCCTCGGTTTGCCACAGCGCATCAAGCAGAAGATGGATTCGCGTAAAACTCAATGCAAGTAGAAAAATCTCCAGCGAGGGCTGGAGACTTTTTTTTTATACGCTTCGCGTTGATGAGTTGATTTGATTTCTAACTAAAAACTATGCTGCACCTCAAAAACTATTTCTCTGTTTGTGAACAATACAATCTCGTTGAGTTGATCCGAAATGTAGTCGAAGCTAACGGCGGGATAATAATTCCTGTCATGCCCACTGGTCAAAAATTTAGCTGTAGCCAAACCAGTTGCGGAATAGTTGGCTGGATTTCCGATCGCAAAGGCTATCGTTATTCATCCATCAATCCAGTAAATAATCAGCCGTTCGCACCAATGCCGACAGAGTTGATGGAAATTGCTCAACGTTTGGCTCAATTAGTTGGTGAGTTTGATTACCATCCCGAAACCTGTCTAATTAACTTTTACCCAGCCACCGGGAAAAGTAAGTTAGGTTTGCATCAAGATAACACTGAGCGGAATCTGAAACCCTGCATCATTTCAATATCTCTCGGTGATGATTGCAGTTTCGTCATCGGCAGCAATCGGAGTCGGAAAGATCCACTCGACGGCATCCTCTTACGATCGGGCGATGTCCTCATCCTCCACGGTGAAAGCCGTTTAGCCTATCACGGAGTCCAAAGAATCATCCCCAAAACCTCAAATCTACTCAAGAACCACGGCAGATTAAACTTGACCATTCGACAAGTTTATTAGGCAATAAGTCAAAGAAATAAGTCATGCTTCGCCATGAGTTGTTGATTCTTTTTCAGGTAAACAACTCATGGCAGCAAGCAATATTCCAGCGTTACTTCAGCGTATCGATCGAACTCTCAATCGCGAGACTCAGTACAATTTCTCTGAACCATTTGAGCCGAAAGAATACAACACAGCAATGATTACGGGTCATCGCTGGTTCGATTACAACATTCCGATCGATAAACTTATCACAATGGCACTGAATCAAGGTGTGACTAAATTCTTGTGTGGCATGGCACTTGGTACTGACCAAATTGCAGCAGAGATTTTAGTTCGGCGTAAACTCAAATGGACAGCCGTGATTCCTTGCGCTGATCAACATAAGCTATGGAAACCACATCAACAAAGCCATTACAAGAAGTTGCTGGAGCAAGCCACAGAAAAGAAATGCCTTTATCAGACCTACAGCCCTGGTGTGATGCAATCTCGGAATTTGTGGATGGTCAAGCGATCGGATATTTGCCTAGCAGTTTTCTCCGGCGACCCTCACTGCGTTGGCGGTGGAACGGCCTCAACTTTCAAGATAGCCCGCAATCGCAATCTCCTCATTTATCAGTACATCCCTGCTGAATCTCGGTTCGTAATCATTGAACCTGCTCACCATCAGTTAAGTCTCTTCTAGCTGTTTTTCATCGCACATCTCCCCCTTATAAAGGGGGACATCTTGCCAACCGCAAACTTAACCAGAAACTCAAAATGAAGAAAAAAGTAGTCATGGCTCACCTCCACAATCGGATCAGCAAACTTGCCAAAGGTGCGATCGAACGTGGAGATATTACCAGTTGCGAGCGCATCTCTGAAGGCTCTTATCTAATCAAGCGAATTGACAAGACTGACCGACCACAGACTACCAAATACACTGCTGTCGCTGCTGCTAGTCTCCTTCATCTTCTCAATTCCTATGCTTTAGCCAATCCCCCACATCAACATCAGAAACAGTAGCAGAAACAGAAACAGTTTAGAAACAATCCAAAAATCAAAAACAAAAGTACCCCTCGTGAAGGCTTCGCCGGGGGGTACTGATTCCTACTCTATTACTCTGTCAAAGGTAACAAATATGTCCATTCAATCTTTCACTACTCTATCACAAACTGTTCAACAATTAGCAATAGATTCCAATCTTGATTGTGAAACTGTGGAGACTTTAATTCCTGAGAAAGCATCAGACCAGATGCTTCTAGAAGCGATCGGCAAACTTATCAATCTGGATGAAATCGTCGATCGGCTTCAGGCTTTAGATTGTCTACAGTGCAGTTTGTTTACGCCTGACAAAGTTAAGTTTGCCTTTCTGAAATGGATTGAGAATCATCTTGAGTCAATCGAAATGCAACCTGAATGGTTCATTAACCAGGATTTCAAGCATTTCGATCGACATCTGCCGTTTGACGATCTGCAAGAAGCAACAGACTTGAGAGAGTATGACGTTGAATCTGTTTACGAAGAAATTAGCGCTGCTCATGAAGCTGGATTATTTGATAATAATTCGACGCTTGAGGACAACTTCACTGGCACTCCAGAACAAGCAGCAGCAGATGCTCTAACCTGGTAGCAAAGTAGCACAGACAAAAAAAAAAGCGGTTAGCGTAGGATTAACCGCTTTTAGTTTAGTTACAGATTCAGATTCAGGTATTTCCACACAAGAAGTATATCATGCAACATCTCAAGAAAATTGCTGAAATTCGCAATCAAATTGAAAGATTAAAAGTTGAAGCTGATGCGATCGAACCTGATGCTATTCTCGAAGCTTTCGAGATTATTGAATCTGAAAAGTCTCGCAAAAACGTTGTCTACAACGACGATAATGCGAAAATCGTCATCCAGCTAAGAACTCGCTACGATGACAAAAACCTTACCGTTAC
This sequence comes from Microcoleus sp. BROC3, assembly GCF_036702515.1. Lineage (NCBI taxonomy): Bacteria > Bacillati > Cyanobacteriota > Cyanophyceae > Oscillatoriales > Microcoleaceae > Microcoleus > Microcoleus sp. BROC3. Next base: position 10,327 of record NZ_JAUBTQ010000069.1, on the reverse strand, counting down.
CCGATTGGACGAAGACATCAATCGCGAATACGATAAACTGTGTCGAGCGAATGCAACCGCCATCGAAAACAGCGAATCTTACATCAACGATATCAAAGAAATGCTTGCAGAAGCAGAAACAAAACATGAAGCGCTTCTCACTTCTCCGTACTTAGAAACGTTACGGAAACAGCGGACAATCGCAATTAAGAAAACTGAGCATAAAGTGCCAGGATTAGCGGTTTATGTTCATTACCTAAAGCGTTAAAATAAACCTAAATCGATAGTATTCATCAAAATGCTTCGCTTTAGGTTGTTGATTTCTTTTGTGACAATTCAGGTATTTCTACAATGACAACAATCACAGTCAATGAATCCAGTTTTCAGGTACAGCCCTTTGTCCGCTACAAAGAAAATCGAGTCAAAGGTCACTTTAGTTTACAAGATCAAGAATTTTCTTCGCTGAATATGGCAATCGTAAAGATTAAGAGCCGAACCTTAACACTCGATTCGGTACTTGCCTCTTTACCAGTAAATGAAATTTGGGGATTTGTTGTCAATGATTCGGGCGGAACACTTTCAACTGTGCTTACGTTAAAGCGTGATTTACCACCGATCGAACCTGGGAAAATCTATGAATTAGATTTTCTGCCATTTAAGACTGCCCAAGGCAAAGGCTTCATGCTAAACGCTTTTCCTCGGAATCCAATGAATGATATCGAAAAGTACGCTTTAGAAGTTGCTGACGATATCCTCAACTCTGAAATAGATTTTTGTCATGATGAAAGATTGAACGAATTCGTCCTTTGATTTAGCAGTTTGCGATCGGTTTTAACCAATCACAAACTGCTAAGTTAATAGACATACCCAAAGTGATCGTAATGCTTCGCATTTGGGTATTGAGTTTCTTTTTTTGTAACAGAAATTCGAGCAGAAACAAAACAGAAACAAAAACAGAAACTCGACCAGAAACAAAAACAAAACCAGAAACAATCATGCAAAACCCAATTATCATTGACGGATTCGCCTTCAGACTTCCTTTAATTCCTAGTCGATATCGCGCCAATTGCAGTAAAGAATTCGGCTGCTTTGTCACGGGCGATACCAAAGGAATGAACAGCAGCAAAGCCGAGAAAGCGGGATTGACTCGTGGTGAGTTTGTTGAAATGGCAATTTGTGCGATCGGACAGAAAACGCTGTCTTTCAAGCCTCACTATGAAAATGAGCAATTCACCGAAATTTGGGGACTGCCAGTAGGCGGGGGAATGAAGACTCATTTTCATGAAAAATGCTCTGAGTTAAGCACGTTCCTCATTCACCGCCAATCTCAGGACAAAATGAAAGGCTTAGTCGAATGTTTTGGGCGAGAAGCATTCAATTCTTGGGTTGCTGAAGGTATGCAAGGCGACCACAGTGAATATGCACTCAGAAAAGCATCTGACGCTTATTTTGCGAATATTTTCCGCTTTGAGATGGTGCAAAGTGAGGGTAATCATGGTCCTTACTTCTACTTATCCATCACTACTCGTCCAATCGCAACTCCATTTGAAGAAGCTGCCGTCAAAGCTGCTCGGATGATTTTTGAAGATGACCAAAAAGGTTTGGTTCATTGCGTTGATTATCGACTCATTGAAAACCAGGCAATGTGCTTGGGTTCTGGTTCATCTTCTGGTTTAGCTATTGCACCTGCCAATGGCGCTGAAATCATTGAAGCTGAACAACAGCCTGTCAAGCAACTTAAAGGCAAATAATCTGCAATTCAGGGGAGTAATCTTCTGAATTTGTTAGTTCGATCGTCCTTACTCATGGCGATCGAACTGACCCAACCTACTCAACTTTCCACTCAAACTCTATCCACTCGGTCTTCTCTCAAAGGTAATTTGATGCTGAAAACAATCAAAGTAACTACTAACGCAACAGGCAATGAACAGCACATTACTAAACTGTTCAAGCAATACGTGATCGATTTTCTTCAAAAAGCTGTTGCTGAAGAAAATAATCTTTTACGTCATTTTCAAACTTCTGACTGGAAATGGGTAACAGATTCCTCTCCCGCTGAATTAGTCGAAACAGTGTCTTGGAGTTGGCAAAGTCGATCGAACGCGGATGGAGCCGATGGCAACTGCACGATCTATCTCAAATCAGATAAGCCAATCCGAAGCCAAACATCAGAAAAGTTTGTTGAAGGCAACGCAGTTTATAGCGTAGACATTACCATAATTAGCTAATTTTGCGCTTCTTATATACACGCACATTTATTATTAACGCAAGCGAGACGGGCTTAATAATAAGTGTGCGACAACACACATGAAAACAAACTGAGAAAAACACATGAGCAATATTCAGTGGACCGACATAACTTGTAATCCCATCCATTTAGTAAAAGCTGATGGTAAACACGGCGGACACTGGTGTCATAAAATCAGCCCAGGATGTACTCATTGCTATGCCGAAGCAATGAATCTAAGCAACTACTTCATCTTTGCCAGTGGTTTGCCCTACACAGGTCAAGTCCCTGCTAACTTGGTTTTCTCAACAATCATCATGGAAAAGTTGGTGAAAATGAAGAAAGGTGAAAGAGTTTTCGCCTTCTCCATGACTGACTGCTTCGGGGATTGGGTCGGCGATGATTGGTTGGATTTAGCTTTTGCTTATATGGTGGTAGCCTCCCAACACACCTTCCAAATTTTGACAAAACGACCGGAGCGGATGCCGGACTATTTTCGATCGGCAGAGGAACCCATCAGAAAAATTGTTGAGGACTTGAGACGACAACTCAAGCTACCCCAGTCGGAATTTGTCTGGCCGATTCCAAATCTGTGGATCGGTACCACGGTGGAGAATCAACAAGCTACCCGTCGAATTCCTCATCTGTTGGAAACACCAGCAGCAGTCAGATTTCTAAGCTGTGAGCCTTTATTAGAATCGGTCAGCCTTGAGAAGGAATGGCTAGACTCGATCGATCAAGTAATTATTGGTGGTGAATCCGGGCCCGGTGCGCGGGTCTGTCAACTTGATTGGGTTCGATTCATGGTCAACCAATGTCAAATGGCTAAAGATGTGGCGATATTTGTCAAACAACTTGGCTCAAACCCAATTCTGACTGCCTGCTATATCGACGGAGTTGCTACCACTTACCAAAAACTTAAGCTCAAGGATCGCAAAGGTGGAACGATCGATGAATTTCCTGAAGATGTGAGATTTCGTCAGTTTCCTGTCCCGCAGCTTAAAATGTTGCCCTCTTCTCTCTCTCTCTAGTCCTGCATGAGAAAAACCTCTAACCTACGCCTATCAAACGATGGTTGTAGGTCAGAGGTTTTGTTTTCAGAAACTCTACTGCCTACAATCTTTCAAATCTAAAAATATGGTACTGACACAAATTGGTGCACACAAAATTGCTGCTGGAAAAATTGGAATTTCTGGTGAAAAATATCAAGAAAATCTGAAATCTGGTCTTAAATGGTGTTTCGGCTGTCAGTCGTGGCTAAAGCTGAACTTGTTTAATCAAAGTAAAAATGCCCGTGATGGCAAAGACAACCGTTGCCGAAGCTGTCGTCGAGCTTTCGATCGCAAAAGGTATGAGCCTATTCCGATCGGAGTACGCAAAACCCGAGGCTTTCCCCCCCTTCCAGGTAGGGACGGCGACAAGAGCCAAGCCCGGAACCGCATAAACTACGCAGTCTCCCGCAATAAATTACCGCGTGCACGTAATATCCCGTGTGTAGATTGCGGTCATTTAGGGCCCGATGGCGTACCGCCCCGCAAGCTACGACTCCATGAATATGACCACCACAAGGGCTACGATGCCATCAACCATTTAGAAGTCGAATGTGTTTGCGTTCCCTGCCATGTCGATCGAGAACGGCAACGGAGACAGGAAAAGCAATATCACAAATATGTCAGTCCTGCTAAATAGTGCTTCGCTGTAAAGTTGTAAGTTTTGTGGACAAATAATATGGCGATTCGCATTCCTAACAAAAATGGTAAGTTCCCTGACTCTGACCCTGATCCAGAACCTAAGTCAGAGTCAGAGCCTTCTAATTCAAAGCCAAGGGAATCAATGTTCGCGAAATTTACGGCGAAACTATCCTGGGAAATCAATAATGTTGAGCCTGAGTTGAATGAACTGTTTCCTTATTACAAAGACTACTGCTACCTCTTTCTAACTCCTAACTGTGATGAAGGGTATGTAGGAGAAGGCTATGGAATCTATCGAGATTGCTTGGACAAATACGATGAAATTGGTCGGCGGTTGGCAAAAATGTGGCCGCTCGAACAAGTAACCGAAGATAAAAAAATTAATCACAACAGTCGAGGTAAATAATTATGGGAATTCGCATTCTTCCTAAAAATCACCAGTTCCGTGAGCCTGAACCTGACCCTGAAGAATCTAAATCTTCAGGTTCTGGATTTGATGTTGATTTAGTATTTCAGCAATTGACTGCTAAACTTCGCTGGGAAAAAGAACATATTAAGCCTGTACTAGGTGAACTCTTCCCGTCCTATGGCGACACCTGCTATATCTTTCTTACCTTTGGCTGTGATGAAGGATATGTCGGGAAAGGTTATGGCTTTTACCACTCTCGCACCGCAGAATATGATGAGATTGGTCGGCGGTTGGCTCAGTTGTGGTCGATCGAACAGCTAACTGAAGACAGAAAAATCAATCATTACAGTCGTGGTGCTGGGTAACCAATAAGTAATGCTTCGCTGTAGGGTAGTGATTTCTAGGAACAGTAATATGTCACTACCCTATCTCACAAAAATCGACGATTCCAGTGATTCTTTCATCCATCCTTCAGCCATTCAATACAATCGACCAGCGGTAAGATTAGCTAACCGACTACGTTGGGATAGATTAAATATTGAACCGGAGCTACAAAGACTTTTTCGCTATTACCGTAACACCTGTTCTCTAACAGACAGAACCCAAAATTTTGAAGCTGCTAAGTCTCCCAAAACTTACGATAAAATAGGTCAACTGCTCGCTAATATGTGGTCAAAGGAACAACTTACAGAAGTCCGAAAACTTAATTATTACAGTCGTGAAGCTTCGCTGTAAAGTGGGAGTCTTTTAGCTAATCGTTGACGAATGAACACTCAGAGTTTAGAACTTTTGGGACAAAATACCCAGCGCCAGTATGAAAAACTGACAGCAAAAGCTTTGTTTGAAACGGAATATATTGAGCCATATTTAGGCTCCATATTATTCCCTTATTACAGCCACTACTGCATTATCTCGGTATTCGACATTAACATCTCTGACAAGCGTTTTGGCATTTTTGACAGCGGTTGCCATGCCGATCGGTACGATCGAATTGCCATGCTTCTCAAAAGAATTTAGAAAAGTTCTCAGAAAAAGTGACTGTTACATCGCGCTTGTAACAGTCAATTCCCTCAGTGAAAACACCAAATCAATTATACCCTCATCATGCAAGTATTTCTCACGGGAACCGAAAGACTTGATAAAATGAACGCGGAAATGTGGACGCGAATTCATAATATCACCAAGCTAAATGCTACCATCTTAATCGGGAACTATCGCGGTTTTGATCAACTAGCTTTAGCATTCCTAAAGATTTTGGAATATCGCAACGTTAAACTTTACGAAACTGGAAGCGGTTTAAGTTTTGGGTATCCAATCATTGATGTAGGTCGATATCCGCGTCAAGATATTGAAATGAGTCAATCGGCAGATTATATGTTGGCAGTCTACGATGGACTTAGTTTTGGAGTTAAAGCTAACTTGAAACGGATGCCAGCAGAGAAAACCAGAATCATCTACATCAACATTTGAAAAATCATGAAACCAATAATTTTTGACCAAAATAACCCTAGCAGAAATCGAAGCCTCAAAATTATTGAGGGAGTTGATAAAGCTTTAATCAAGAAAATCCGAGACGATCGAACTTACAAAATGCCTCCAAATTACATTAATTGGCAGACTTTGAGTGGAGTTATCTCGGTAGCTCTGTCAAGTTGCACTGTTGAATATGCCAAAGTTGATGTTTCTGCGTTTATCCATAGTTACCGTACAGCTCTCTGGTTTATTAGCGATGCTCCTATTTATTGCCTTACTGAGGAATTGATAGAAGCATTTGACCAGACCGAGGCTCTAAAGAAACCTGGCATCCTTGCAAGTTGGCAACCATCATTACCTACTTTTCTGCTAGTGATACCTAAAGGCTTAATTTACACACCGGACGGCGGTGAAGTGGATTATCTAACAATTTCTTGTAGCGATTCTGAACATCCTGAATGGAATTCAGGCAAATGGGGAAGCATTCAAATTCAGCCATTTAACCTGAAACACGATCGGTATTTCCAAATTTGCACTGTAGATTCTCTCGAAACTGTTTGGACTTCAGGAACTGCGGTTAAAAGTGACGGTACTTTGCTTTATGATGAAACTGAAAATCTTGGCAGACATATTATCTCACCTGAAGATAAAGCATTTCTTCAACGCATCAGAAATTTGGTAATCAATGTATTGTTGACTTTGGAATTTTCACCGTCATTATTGACGACTGTAACTGACTCTGAAACCAAAACTAAAAGCAAGGGATTTCAGGTGCTCGATCGGAGTTCTTCTAATGTCAGATATCCCCGCTGGCTGGGTAAAAATTACAAAAATTTCTCGGTAGTCTCCGCAGAAAAACGAACGCATTTATCTCCGTACAGCCACTGGAGACAGGGACATTGGAGAGTGTTAAAATCAGGGGAAAGTAAGCGCTGGAGAGATAGTAAACGGCTTTGGATTCAACCTGTTTGGGTTGATCCCCAATAGCGGTTCATGAGCCTTAAAAGTAAATTACAATAGATAAAATACTTCTGAGGCTTAACTAATGATTACTCCAGGGACTGCATATAACTGTTTTTCAAAATTTATCTTTGATGGTGATACTTTAACTCTAGATTTTAATGGTGCTGATTTACGAGTACGACTCCGCTGGATAGATACTCCTGAAGCTCAAAGACCGGGAGTAAATAGCACAGACGCCAGAGTTCTTAAACATTGGGAATGGGCGCAAACAGCAAAAACAGCATTGATGAATATGGTGGCAAATAAACCGATTATTGCCATTCCGATCGAGAAAGACCAGTTCGATCGCTGGATATGCGACTGTTATCTTGAAAAAATCTCAGCAGCAACCAATATCCAGATTCTTCAATGCAAGAGCGGAATGGGGGTAAGTTTCCTCCCATATAACCGATTTGCTTACAACACCAGAGAGTTGACTGTACTTCGAGGAATCATTACTGAAACTGCCAGCGCTCACCGTAGGAAAGCGGGAGTTTGGTCGGTGCCTGACTTCATTCTTCCTAACGAATTCAAAAAATTAACTCTTGCCTAAAAAGATGAAATTAGCTGAAAAGATTGTCAGATATATGGAAGCCAAGAATTATGTCTTGGCTCGGAAACAGGGAGAAAAAAACATCATTTATGTCGAAGGGATGGACCCGGACGGAAGGCTTAACGCTGATGAGCCGAACCATTTCAACGATGCCCGAATGCTTTTAGTATTTCGGGATGGGTTGCCGACGATCGAAGCTGCTTGGGAAGCAACGACGGAACCAGGCTATTACTACACCGACAATCCCATGAACCCCAATGGTGCTGCCAGAATTGCCTTTGGGCAGTATCGAGCTTGGCAAGTCGGAATCCACGGCTACTCTGATCCGCACCAGGCTCTTGTCCAGGTCGGACTTGTCAAAGTGCACCGGGATTGGAACAGGGACATGATGAGAACCGGTGATTCGATCGATGAGGGTTACTTCGGCATCAATCAGCACCACGGTTTCGACCATCCAGTCAATGATATTCATACAGCCGGAGCTGGCTGCTTCGTTGGCAGGCTAAGACGTGAGCACTTTGACTTCATGAAGAGGCTTTTGACTGACCCTCGCTATGTTGCTGATAGAGACTATATTTTTACGACAACTATCATTCCAGGTAATAAACTTTAATTTATGGGGAAATGAAACAAGAAACTTTGGATTATATTGCTGCTTCGATCGGAACTGTTGCTATCATTTCTACCTATATTTTCTGGTTAGCTTCTCGGCAAATTAAAGATAGTTTAATTCGTAAAATTGACCAGTTTGCCTATGATTTAACTAAAAAACAAGAGAGCGACCAGATTACTGCCGGGTACAAAATGCGACGCTGGCAAGATATAAATAGACTTCGAGACATTACTTTGGAATGCAGAATCGAAGCTATTGAACACAAACTACAAATCGCTGCCTGCACTATTATTGAATCGATCGAAAGTCATTTTGACGATGATAAAGACTGATACTTGATAAAGACTGATACTTTTGAACTCAATCAAAAACGATGAACTTAAGATTTAGAAAGCCTACTATTGATCAATTAGATCTTATTTCTAGTATTTTAGGAACGATCGCTGGTGTTGCAGAATTACTTGTGGCGACTGGCAAAATTAGTAATGAAGATGGTCAGTTAGTCGCTGGCTTTGCATTAATTGCCTGGGGATTTTTTAGTAATAAAGCACCTCGGACTCCCAAAATTCGACAGCAACAACAGCAACCCTATTTACGGTCAGAGCGTCATGAATTATTAGTGAATGAGCTGGGAGAGTAATAGTATCAGTAAAACTCCGATCAATCCGCACAAAATACCGAATAGAAAAATCGTCAACTGATTCATAAATCTCACTCAGAATCTCATAGTTAAATCAACTTAACATGATTTTACTATGAGATTTCTTTTTTGGTTATGGATTACGGATTACGGATTACGGATTATTCATCTTTTCCGCGATAACCTTCAGAGTTACTGCTGAACCAGCTACTATACCGAGAATTGCTCCAGCGGTAAAACTATCTACTGGATGTACCAACTTTTGCTGTGCGTACACTTGAGCTGTTCTCTGTGCATCTTCTGCTAATTCTTTGGCAACATCGGGAATAATTTCGACTGTTGCTAATACCGATGCTGTCAATGTTCCTGCCAAAAATACCGATTCGCCTGGTGTTGGTTTACGCATTTTGTCTCCTAATTCTCTCTTAGTTTTGGTTGATTGATTGTTGAAATTGATTCTCGATCGAATAAACGATCGATTCGACTTAGCTCTTTTCCAAGTAATCCTTGAATCTAGCAATAAGTGAAGGTGTGCCATGTTTCATTACGAGGTATTGAAAGCATCTCTTGCCTACATCTGAATAACTTTTTGGCTTCCGCCTCCCTTGGGTGAAACCCAAACCAACCTGAATGAGTTTACTTGGACTTTTATATTTATCGGATAATTCCAGAATGCGCTCAAAAACTGCTGTTTCTGACTCATTTGGCAGTAATCTTGCGAAATCTTTTGCATTCCAGATAACTGGATAATCCTCTCTGGATAAGGCTTTCGGAGTTATCTCTCTTTTTATAAGGTTATCCAAAGGTGATAATTCTACACTTTCCTTATCTGCTGAATTATCTGATAAATTATCCGAGTTTTGGATGCCTTGCGATCGGTGTAACTCTATTTGTCTATCGAGTTCTTCAGTGGTTGATTCGGCTAACCAATAATCCCACGATACTGACTGATTTAATGCCCGATTTAGTTTGTTTATGTCCGATTCTACTTCAGGTTGTGTCTCAGATTGTAGTTCAGTTTTTGTGTTTTGGAAGCTAAGGTTTAAATCAGGTTTCTGGTCAACTTCTGAATTACTAATAACTTGATTGTCAGACTCTGAAGTAAAGCCATTAAATAACTCATAGACCCATTCAGGACGTATCCATTCCGGCAAAATAGAAATAGGCAAATCTTTGATGCACTCTCCCTCTTCATCTTTGATACCCGAAATAGTTCCTTTAAAAAGTGGCTGATATTTGCTGTTCGATCGTAATTGAAGTTTGATAACTCCTGAGTTGACAGATTTACTGAAACCCTCACCCCCGCCGAAAGCAGCGTTAGTATCATTGTGAGCAATGAAGATGGGCGCTTCTTTGCCTTTGCGAGGGTCGCCAACAACTTTTCTGGTTAGTTTGCTGGCAGGTTCCGCCGTACCTTCTTCAAAGCCATATTGTGTCATTTCATCAAAGATAGAGGTCAGCCAATCATCTTTTAGAGTTCTGACTTTGAATCGATCGTACATGGCGTTAAGTTGTGCGCCAACTTCCTCAAAGTTTTGATTTGCACCGTAGCCGGGAACGCCTAGCTTAACCAGAGTTTTCCAGCACTCATCATAATTTTGGTGGAAGTGAGGGTCAGCGATCGAGATGATTTTGTGACCATACAAATAATGCCGGCACAGTGCTAAAAAAGCTGCGAAGTAACTTTTAAAGCTACCCATATCCCCATAAATTAGGATGGGTTTGTGCATCAGTTGTGCA
>NZ_JAUBTQ010000068.1:0-28732 GCF_036702515.1 Microcoleus sp. BROC3 | reverse complement strand
ACCGCTTCCCTTCTGGCGCTTTATTAATATACTGATTCCGCAAGATGTTGTCAAGCGTTTTGTGAAAGTATTTTTGAGTTTTGGGGGAAGCCTTTCACCGTCAGGGTTCTGGCTCTTAAACCCCGATCGCTCCTCTGCTGGCTGACTCCTCTTTATCCCTTGAGCCTGCTTTTTGGGGGCAAAATGTGGCTTTTGGCGGGACTATCTGCCGCGCATGGGTAGAAGAACTCAGTTGTTCAAGATGATGGGGCTGACTTAAAGTAGAGGTTAGGCTTTCGTTAGAGCGTGAGGTGTGAGGCTGCATCACTGGGTTCAGGAGAACAAAAGCAGGTTGCTGCATGAGTCATATATATAAAGTGGTGTCTGCATTTCTAGGACTTGACTGAGGGAGGTTTGGGTATGGGATTGAGCCGATCGCCCTTAACAATTCCTCAGATTCAAAATCCTGAAGTCGGCACGACACGGTACTCTAACCCCGATCGAACTCCTAGGAATCGATCGCCGGCAAATACACTCTCCTGAATTACAGCAACCCCGAAACACCTTCAGCTACACCATTTATCAGCCTTTGATGCTCGATCGCGAGTTGCTCTCCTCAATATCTAGATTTAAAAAGTGCAAATGACTCTCTTCCTCTGTATTGGCCGCAATTACTAAACCAGTCTGTCCCCAAGGAGCGATCGCCCGGGGTGCGACAGGGCTGCTAAAATTCCCTACTTGAATGCCTTGAGTGTTTAACACCAGAATCTGCCCTTCAACATCTGCCAACACCCATCCCCAATTAGCCACACAAGCAGACACGGGAAGACTTTCAAGGGGAATTCGCGCTACCTTGAGCGGCCACAATTTCATCAACAACACGGCTGCTTTGCCAGATTGAGGAATTCCCAGTAAAGTATACGGTTCAGGTGTCAGCAGCATCTGTCCGACGCTGGTCGCCAACCGCACAGAACCCACTGGCGTCCCGCGGCGAGTGTAAACTCTAAAAATAGTTTGGGGATTTTTTGGTTCGTTATCCGACCAAACTGCTAAGACGTGTCGCCGATCCAAAAACATTAATTCTGGTAAATAGTGTTCTGGTAACGGCACAGTAGCGATCAGCTTCAGCGCTTGTTCTCGATCGCCTGCAGTGCTGTTTGCAGCTAAAGAATAAAAACGCAGTTCACCCGGAACCGCTACTGTCAAGCAGCGGCCGTGAGAGTCAACAGCAGCTTTTAAAGCATCGGGGCCTTGCCTGAAACCCATATCCACCAAGCACTGAGGCTCCCAAGACTGTTCGTTGAGCCAGTAAAGTTTTTGCGAAGTGAGAACGCAGCAGCCGTGGGAAGTAGGTAAAATGCCCCGCACGATTTCCGGCATTTTTATAGAAATAGGCATTTCTCCTGCAACTAGCTGTTTTCCAGGCTGACACCAAACCTTCACCTCTGTACCTACAGCAGCGTAGAGATACGTTTCAGTGGCAATTAAAGCCGTCAGCGGTGCAGAAAGTATCAGCGGCTTTGGCTGCGAAAGGCAATAGCTCGCAGTCCTAAGTAAATTAATCGCCTGCTGCGATGCTTTTTCCTCTTCGACTTCCAGCAAAGACTCAGTTTCCGACGGCAGACTTTTAGCGCCCTTAGTTGCGGGATTTTCCCAAGGAATAATGCAGTCGCCCAATTGCCTGACAGCGGGGTCGTACACGATCAGCCGCAGAGCTTGAGCCATTTGGGAAGCACTGGCAAAACGGCGGGCTGGAAGCTTTTCCAAAGATTTTTTGACTATTGCTTGCAAAGGTTCGGGAATGGCGTCGGGAAGCTGCAAGCGTTGATTGAGGTGCGCCCACCTCAAGTCTCCGGGGGTTCCGCCGAAAGGGCGGTAGCCCATTAGCAACTCAAACAGCAGGATTCCTACTGCATATATATCTGACATGGGGGAATAAAGACCGTAAAACCGCTCTGGGGCCATGTAAGCGGGCGAACCTACGGTAGCGTCGGGAGAAATTTCTTGGTGGAGGCGAGTGGTACCGATTTCTGGCAGCCGGCGCGCGATGCCAAAGTCAGACAGCCGGGGCGACCAACCTTTGGCTCCTAAAGTGAGGAGGATATTTTCGGGTTTGATGTCGCAGTGAACTACGCCGCGGCGGTGGGCGTAGTCTAAGCCTGCTAAAAGTTCCATGACTAGCTGCAAACCTTCGAGCAGCCGCAACGGGCGGTCTTGTTTGAGCAGGTTGCGGAGGGTTCCTCCCTCACAGTAGTCCATAACCAAGTACCTGCCTGTAGCTGTGTGTTCTAGAGCTCGGCAGGTGACAATGTTGGGGTGCTGCAAGGTGATCAGAAACCACAGCTCTCGCAAGAATTCGCTAGTTGGGGCTTTTTGATGGCTGAGTTCTTTGAGAGCGACCAGTTGGCTGGTGAGGCGGGAGTCCTTGGCGGGAGCTTCTCGAACGCTGGCACAAAAGACTTGACCAAACTGTCCTTGTCCGACTAGCCCTAAAATGCGGTACTTAGAATTTTGCATCGGTCTAATTATAGGAAATGCTTGAGCTAGTATTAAAATATGTAAAGAATTCTGACAAAAATTCAAATTTTTGAATCGATCGCCAGGTACAGCCTATGTTATCTCAGGTTCATTCTCAGCCTCCTTGAGAGCGATGGCACACTCGCACCTAGTAACATCCTTGACTTTCCGAATCAGTATCAATCTTGCCGGATTCGAGTGTCGGATCTGAAACTACCTGTGGCTGCTATTTTAGTCGATCGCGAGTATTACAGTTTTTTCAAGGCAGTCAAGGAACAGTCTAAATTTTTAGCCATCCCAGCTAAGCTGGGGAATAGGGGCGACGGAAGAGCGATTACCAAAACACAAGCGCGGTTATGCAATCTGGGTGAGAGAGCCGGAAGCCGATGCTCTGGCCAAGCCATCTTAACCTTTTTGAGTGTTAGCCAAATTTTTTTTTTGCTGGGAATATGTGGATCGTAGTTGGTAAATACTCAATTTGACAGGAGCAAAAATCAATATGGTTAAAATTATTAAACTAGATCCAATTGCCGAGGAAATGGCAGTAGAAACCCGATCGAATATCCTGTCTGCCCTACTTTCCAAAGACTTAGATGTTCTCAAGGAATGCGGGGGACGGGGTATGTGTGCGACTTGCCACGTTTACATTAAAGAGGGTATGGAAGGTTTGTCTGACATGAACCGCCGGGAAAGGAGGACGCTGGAGGTCATTACTACAGCTAAAGCAAATTCGCGGCTTGCTTGTCAGGCTCAAATTATGGGTGAGGGTGTAGTTGTACAGTTGCCTGCAGGGATGTACATTAATGCCATTGAAAATGTGGAAGCTCTGATCGGCCGGCGGGCCCAGCAAGATTTGTTACATCCAATTACGGGCCAAGTAGTTGTCGAATCGGGAAAGTTGATTACTCGTTCCATCGTGACTCAGCTTAATGAAACCCGTTTCCAAGTAGGACAGTATTTAGTTCGGACTAAAGAAGCCTGAACTACCAACCCTAATATAATTGCGGATGGGGCAGGGGGCCGCCAATTAAGTAAAAACTTGATATGTTGTATTTGAACAGATTGTTGCCCAAAAGAAAAAAATCATATGTTGAGCCAACTTGCACGTTTGAGCACGGAAGCAGACGGACGCTACGCCACTGCTGAAGAACTCCTATTTTTGAAAGACTACTTTCACTCTTTGAATCACCGGATGAGTGCTTATAAAAAAATTCAAGCCTCTGAAAAAGAAATAATTCGGCAAGTGGAAGCACAAATGCTGTCTCTCGACCCTAATTTATTTCGCCGAGGGTCTCAAGATGTGACAGAAAAGTGCCGTGGAGATATTGTGCGGGTGTTGAGGCATTCTGCGGCAGCATTGTTGATTAATGATACTGAACGCTTGCGCGATCGCCTGCTGCTTTGGTTGCAAACTATTTTAGGTGCAGTTCAAGTTCGGAATACTGCGAGCGTGACCTACGAAGTTATGAAAAAGGTACTCAAACAATATCTCACTGTGGAAGAAAGGAACCTATTTTTTCCGATTCTGGACATCAACCGCACTTTACTGGGCAAATAATCAAGGGGGATGTCACCTTAACGCTGATAAATTGTCCCGTTAGGAAGAATGGCTCCACTCAAGTTTGCTCCTCTCAAATCCGCCTCAGTCATAATGGCTCCCCGGAGATTGGCTCCTGTCAAGTCAGCTTTCCGCAAGTTGGCTTTACTGAGATTAGCTTGGCTCAAGTCAATTTCATGCAGGCAAGAATTAGAAAGGTTGGCCTCGATCAGGTAGGCTAGGCTCAAGTTGGCTTTGCTGAGGTTGACCCCGCTCAAGTTAGCTTCCATTAGATAAGCACCCCTGAAGTTAGCTTCGTTCAACAATGCCTCTGCCATATTGATTCCAGTTAAAAGTTTGCGGCTCAAATCTACACCGCTGAGGTCGGCCCCGCTAAAGTTGATACCGCTTAAGTGGCAGCCATTCAAAGTAATATTTCTTAGGTAGGTTTTGCTCAGGTCTGCTTTGCACAAATTGGCTCTGTCCAAGCAAGCTTCGCTGAGGTCTGATTCGCTCAAACACGCGCCGTTTAAATAGGCTTGAGTCAGATTAGTTCGCCTGAGGTTAGCTTTCAACAGGTTGGCTTTGTTGAGGTTAGCACGAGTTAAGTTGGCTCCGACTAGGTTGGCATTGGACAATTCGGCTCCGGTTAGCTGTGCTTCGGTCAAGTCTGCTTCTTTGAGACTCGCTAGACTCAAGTTTGCACCTTGCAAGTTTGCCCCGTTGAGATTGGCTTTAATCAGATAGGCTTTACTGACATTGGCATCGCTGAGAACGGCTTTGCTGAGGTTGGCCGCGCTCATATCTGCACCTATGAGATTGGCTTTGGAGAGAATTGCTCCGGTCAGGTTTGCCCAGTTCAGGTGAGCTCCGGCGAGGTTGGCACCGGTGAGATTGGCACCGGTGAGATTGGCTCCGCTCAGACTGGCTGCCATGAGGTTAGCACCGGTGAGATTGGCCCCGCTGAGGTTGGCTTTGCTGAGGTTGGCTCGGCTGAGATGGGCTTTGGTGAGGTCTGCTCCGCTAAGGTTAGCGCCGATTAAGTAGGGTCGATGCTGGTGTTCGTTGAGGTTTGCCAAAATCAGAGTTGGGGCATCGCTGGAACGGTATAAATCGATCGGACTCAACACAATGCCGCGGAGGTTTGCCAGTCTAAAATCTCTTTCGCCGGCTGCATATCGATTTAGAAGTTCGTTGGCGTCCATTAAGTTCGAGCAAAAAGTTTGAGGTTGTGATTGTTTTTAAATTTTAAGAGTTTCTAAAGTAAGTTATGAATTGTCTAGCTGCGAGTTATAGTACGGTTATTTTTAAATAGCTAAAACCAGATTTTTTAACTCTGTAGCTTTTTTGTAAATTAACTCACATTTTTGATGGTACGGTGGATGCACTGGCTGGCGAACAATAGAGTTGACAGCTATCAGCAATAAACTAATAGCTGTCAAACAAGTCATTTTTTTTTGCAAAGTTGACTGATAATAGCTTCGTGATCTTGTCGTTCTTCGACCATAGAATCTGCAGGTTGGAGGCGATCGCGCAGCCCTAAAATAAAGCGGTTACAGTCCGAACCCAAGGATTCGCAGGAGGTTTGCAGGCAGTGGAGTTCTCGACCTGTGAGCTGACTAAAGAACGAACTTAAGATGCCTGCTTCTAAAAAACAGGCTGGTCGCTTCCACTTGGGAGCTGTTTTAGCAAAAAGAGAGTTAGCAATTTTTACTATTAAAAATCCCTGTTCGGAATAGCTGGGGTCAAGTTCAAATGTTCCCCATCCGTGAGTTTTCCAGCACTGTTGTAAGGACTGAAGAAATTCTACCATTTCCATTTCGGAAACTGGCTGACCGTAGTATTCGCTAACTTCTTCGCAAAAACGCACGTAGAAGTTTTTTCCCCACCAGCGACCGCAGTTGAATAGCACTAGGCGGGAGGCTTGACCGGTTTCTTGTTCTAAGCCGATATAAATGGCTTGAATCAGTGTTTCTGGTAGTGCTATGAGCCGATCGCCCCGGCGGTTCTCGAGCAGGCCGAGTTCGAGGTCGCCTCGGACGTAGGCATCGCTGGCAAAGTAGTTTCCAGGGAGTCGGGGCTGTTTGAGCAAGTCGGCAATATTAATCATCGGGAATTGGGAATTAGGAATTGGGAATTGGGAATTGGAAATTTGCTTATTCTTTATTACCTTGGTCAATAATAATTGACTGTGCTTGGTCTAAAAATGGCTGTAATATAGCCCGGGCTTGCTCGGAAAGCAGTTCTTTTAAACGAGTTTGCAGCAGATTGCAAACAGTGGCTTCGATCTTTTGAGTTTGGTGGGCTTCGACTATGCCGGAAAGCCAGTCTATGAGGCGCTGTTCGAGAAAATCTCGATCGTTGAGCAGCATGGCCATAGCGCAGTACCGCAAGACTAACAGCCAGTGTTTGAGCGAGCGTTCTAAGGTTTCTTGTTTTTCGTCAGGGAATGTTTCTTGTAATTTGTTGGCTACTGGTTGGAAGATGCTGGCTTCCTTCTCTCGCAAAAATTCGTAAATTTTTAAGCGCTGGGCGAGGGTTGCAGCTTGACGCTTAAAAGCTATGAGTTCTTCGGCTTTGAGAAAGCCGTTTTCTGCCTGATCCAGCAGCGCCTCAATCTCAGGGTGCATGATTTTAATTAAGTGGTAATCGGTAATTGATAAAAGGAAGAAAGAAAGAATACGGATCGGAGATGAGGAAGGAGGGATGAGGGATTGCGCTATTTTTTGTTTTCCATTCCCCAAACAGATTAAAACAGGTCGAAGAGGTCATCAATGGTGACTTCTGCGGGTTCAGAAATAGAAATTGCTGGTAACGGTGGCGGTAGGGGCAGGGCGCCCACTTCGGGAATTCCTTCCCAAGAAATAGCTTGAAAAAAGTCTGCTACTACCCCGGTTAAATCGATCGCTTGACTGGTGGTCGAGCCGTTCTGGGTTTCTAAAGGTTTTCCCAGCCAATTATAGTGACCGAAGAAGTCTTGGACAGACTTGTCCAACCATGAAGTTTGACTTTTCATCTTTCTTCCTGCCTGGAGAGGCCCACAATCGCACTCTCGATCGCGACATTGGTGGGAGGAAAGGCAGGGCAGGGGATGTGCCTTTCCAAGTTGTTTACCGCAATATTTCACCGTGTTGCAGTCGAGTTTGAATATCGCGGGCGTTAGCACCTTCGTTGAGCCAGAATGCTGCTGCATCAATTTTATCTGGGTTGCCGAGCAGGAACTTGCAATAGGTTTCTCCCATTGAGTAACATTGGAGTTCTATGCAACTGAGAGGCTTTTTGACTAGAGCTCCGAAGAAACCTGCGAACAAACCGGCATATAGGTGACAAACTGGTTTGCCTACGTCGCCCAAAGTACGAGCAACTGCTGAGTCAAAGATGTTGATGAAGATGCAGCCGTGTTTGCGATCGCTCATGTCAACTTCCCAGCGACCCCAACCTTGAGCAGTGAAAGGCCACCACCAAGTTTCTAGCAGAAACATGAGATTGGACTGGCGAATGTTCTGGCTGAATTCGGCACTAAACCATTTTTGAAAAAATTCGGAATCTTGGAGCCCCCACTGGCAACCAATAGTATACATGATTACAGAGGAAGCCGGGCCTACTTCTTCTTCGAGTCCCTCCACCAAACCGATAATGAAGTCTTCGCTGGTAAAAATGTTGCGCGACTCATTCCAGTCGCAAATTGTACCAATCTGGCGATCGAAGGCAAAAAAATCCTGAAATCTATAATGGCTGTGAGTTTTAGGATGCTTTTGCTTCAGTCGCGATTCGCTGGAGGTGGAGATTTCTTTTTGGGCAGTAGAGACCATTGGCGGGTTATTCCTTTTTGGTGTTGTTTGCTGAAAATTAGAGTCAAATACACTGGCCTGTGTATCCAATTTAACTTCATTTTTCTGAAAGCAGGCACAGGGTATAAATTTTTACTGCAATATAATAAAAGTTGAAAATTTTAGGATGCTAAATTTGGGCGCTTGTTGAGACTTCTGCCTTGGGACAACTGCTATCAGAGTGCTGGCGAAAGTGGGTATAACCTTAAACGGCTATGTGTTATCGTTTTGTGCAAGCAGTCCACTATATGTATAGGGCATATGAGATGAAAAATCACGCTTGTATTGCAATAGGCATCAATCAATATCAGTTACTCCAGCCTTTGAGTTATGCCCAAGAGGATGCAGAGGCACTGTACGGTTTTTTGACTCAGGAGGCGGGTTTTGCGCCGGATGGGTGTCTGCTGATGACTGATAGCTCGCCGTCGCTGTGGGGTCAATCAACATATCCGAATCGGGAGAATATTCTGAGGTTGACCCAAAGCCTGTGCGCGGAACATCTGCAACAGGGAGATTTACTCTGGTGTTTTTTTAGCGGCTACGGTGTCAGTTATGAAGGTAAGGATTATTTAATGCCGGTTGACGGCAATCCGGCGGACATTCAGGGTACGGGGATTCCGGTAGAGTTGCTGTTGAATACTCTGAAAAACGCTCCTACAGAAACGGTGTTGGTGCTGGTTGATATGAACCGCAGCCAGATTGTGAAAGCGGGGGACACGATCGGCTCTCAAACGGCTGAGCTGGCGCGGGAACTGGAAATCCCGACGGTGCTTTCTTGCCGCCCGAATCAAGTTTCGCGCGAAACTTCGGCTCTGCGTCAGGGGTTTTTTACGACGGCGCTTTTGGAGGGGCTGCGCTCGGGACAGTGCATGACCCTTAAGGGTTTAGACCGTTTTTTGAGCGATCGGCTACCGGAGCTGTGCGACCACCATTTGCGTCCCAAACAAGAACCTTTGATGGTGGTAAATCCTCCGGGAAAGGCTCATTTGGTGATTTTGCCCGATGTTTCTGGGGTGCCAACTGCTGTATTGGCAGGACGCAATGGCAATATGGCGGTTAATGCCGCCGATGGGTTCGATCGCCCGCAAATGGCCGCGGCGACGGCTCGAATCGAGCTGCCTCCGGCAGTTCGCAACGCTGAGGATTCGTCGGTTGAGGTCCCACCCGTGTCGCAGCCGAAGGCTGTGGGCCCTGCTGATGGAGGGGGCGATCGACCCAACTTGCAAAAGCCGGAGGATCGGGATAGCGGGGGGTCGGACAAGTCATTTTTGCAGCAGCTAGTTTTGTGGAGCTCAGCTACGGCTTTGGTGCTGCTGTTGGGTGTTTTTCTGACGAACAAATCAATTTTTATCGGTCAGCAGGAAGGAGATCCTCGATCGCCTGCTGAAAATGCCCAAAACTCTGGATCTCAAAAATCTGCTGGTGCTGGGGGGTCGCAGAACCAACCGCGGGCGGTGCAAGCAGTGACTGGAAGCAAGCAGCCACAATCGAGCCAGCAGGTGTGGGCTGAGGCGAAAACTTTCCTCAAGGATGGTTCGGCTTCTAGTTTTAATAAAGCAGTGGCTAAGGCTCGAACGATTCCGGCTAGCGATCCGCTCTACCCGCAGGCTCAGCAGGATATTGAGCGCTGGAGTTTAACGATTTTGGATATAGCTAACGGGCGGGCTGCTCGCGGCGATTTCCAGGGGGCGATCGGGGCGGCTAAATTGATGCCTGATGTCAATCAGCCTGTTTACAATCAGTCGAAACAGGCGATCGCTCAGTGGGATGAGCTATCCAAAGACCAGGACGTAAATGTTGCTTTGCTATCGGCTGCTAAGGGTCAAATTAAGCGGGGGGTTGCCTCTTCTTACAGTAAAGGCATCCAGCAAGCTAATAAAATTGAGCCCGGTCAGCCGAAGTATGAAGAAGCTCAGCAGTTAATTGGAGAGTGGAGCGAAAGTATTCTCAAAATTGCTCAGTTGCGCAGCTCTCAAGGAAAGCTCAAAGAGGCAGTTGAAGCTGCTTCGCTGGTGCCGTCGGGTACTAAGAGTTATCAGCCGGCTCAGAAGGAGATAGCCAATTGGAAAACTAAGCTGCAACGCCAGAAAAAAGGTTGATTTAGTTGATAATTTCTCGGTTTCCCACCGAGAAATTATCTTAGGGAGTCGCCGAAATAGGTCGATAGGTCGATCGCTCAATACCTCTTGATACTGCAAAAATAGATCTACACATCGATAATTTAAAACCAATAATTTTATACACCATTTCCCCCTCGCAGCTTGGATGCGAGGGGATTTTATATGCTGGCCGATCGATTCGTTTTTGTATAGTGAAAGATATCGTATCGGGAGGTTAATTAATATCTCTAATTCACGCCCAGATCTCGATAAACCAGCCTCTCCACAGTCAATAACCAGATTTTTTTGACCCCAAACATGGCTGTAGTGATGTTTTTTGTAATAAAAAATTGCTCCGTAAGTCATAAATAAGTCTATTTGAATCTCAAATTAGAAGATTTGATTTGGGTGTTTATCAGTTCCGCTTAGATGGTTAATTTCTTCTTAGTTTGAACTTTAATAGTGAGCACATTGGGATAGATATAATTGCTATTAAATACTAATAAGGAGAACAAAATCTGTACCTTAAACCTTGACAGCGGGGGTATTGCCGTGTTGATTACCCCAGATTTTTTGCTTTTAAAAACTAGCGACGGCTGGAATACTGTTTAAACTTGTGCTGTTTTTAGCTAATAAGCATAAATCTATCTGTTATAAATTATACAAAATCAGCCCTTAGCGGTAATTGTCATGGGCGAGCGATCGCCACTAATGAATTCACAAAAGAGATTCACGCCATAAAGTGCAAAATGTCAGCATTCTCAAGCTGGGAGTCTGGGCTAGCGCGGACATCACAAAGCTGCCTTAATTAACACAAATCAGGGCTTTGCAAGAAAAGCAAAAAATATATCATTGAGAAAAAAGAATAAAAACTTGCTCGCTTATGGTAGCCCAGGTAACAACACGTATGCCTGAAGTTATAGTCCACAGCGAGGCTTGCGGGCAGCTCTAATTAAATAGGGTGAGGTGGCAGTGTTCGGGTGTTAAGAGGGGCGATCGAAGAGGAACGTTCGGCGAGCGATCGCTTCCCAATGGGGGAGGGTAAAAGCTAGGGAGGCAAGGATCTGGAGACAATGTTGAACTTTTTGAGTTCTCGAAAGTAGCGTTAGCACTAAACTCTACCGTATTGTGGGAAACAAGCCAAATTTGTAACAGTTCTTAACTATAAATAATTCTGCCAAAACTGCTAGCATAGTGACACTTTTGCTAGCAAAAACAGATAAAGTAAATAAAGTTGGCTAGCTCTAGACGCCCCGATCCCCATCCAGGGGATGTTGAATCAATTTGATTCATATCAAGTGGTTTTAGAGTTACAATCGGAACCAAAGCATCGCTATTTAACTGAGTTCTTTAGTTACTTTTACTTTCAGCTATGAACGTGGATTTTATCAAAGCCCAAGTCAGGTTGCTACAGGGTGCAAGTTCATCGGAGCGAGAAACCCTTATTAAAAACATCGGTGTCTGTGCAGGCGTGATTAGACCCGGAGAGTACGTGACTCCCCAGCGGAAGCACGCCATCACTCTCTGGCTGCAAACAAATGCGGTTCGCCTCCGGCTTCCCCAACTTCCTCTGGATTTATCAGGCCAAAAGCCTTAACAGGGAAGTAATCAAGGGGTAGCGACAGAATCAAAAAAATTAGTCAATCTTGCCAAAAAGTGCTTTTTTATTGAGCTTTACAGCATCAATGACACACCGTTAAGATTGAAAAAATGTTTGTAGGGAAAGTTGGGCTCGAAAAGACGCCTGCGGACAAGAAGCGGCCGACCGCCTTGGTAGAAGTAGGAAGTGAACATCAAACCTGCTCGAAAAGTAGAGTTGAGTAAGTTTCACAAAAGGGATTATTCTGCACAACTATAACCTGGGTTATTTGCTTTTAGATGTGAGATTCACGATTTAGCTCGTACTGCATAACTTTGCTATTTGTGGATCGGCTGAAAAATTATCCTATTCAATAGGTATAACTAATTACAGGGGCAGTCACTGAACTGCCCTTAATTTTGAACCAGAAGGCGTAAATGCTGCAAGTTACAATCAACGCATCTACTTGCAGATAGAGTTTAAGCGAAATCTCATGTAAGCTGCCGGGCATCTATATTTTCTGTTATGTTCGAGAGGGGAGGGGGAGAAGGGGAGAGAAGGAGAGGATTTGACGAGTTTTGATAGGGAATTAACATCATCAAACAGAAAGAGTTATTACAATTAACTTGCTTTGTAATATATTGGTCAACAAAAATACTGTGCCGAAAAAACAAAAATTTCCTTATTTAGTTGGTTCTCGATGGACTTCACACCAAAAAACTTGGGGGTGGCGGCACTTTCAAGTAGTCAACCGAAAAAATGAAGGTAAATGGGTATTTGCGGAAATGGTGGCGGCTTGCGATCCAAATGTCCGTTTTTGGCTGAATGCGACACAGCTCAAAGACAGATCGCTCTGGCAAGCTGGATGGCAGTCTACGCAAGAATTAGAGGAATTAGAAGCAGCCGAATAATCAAAGACAGCGCTTTAGGGTAGAGTGAGGTAGAGATTGCTAACGAATTATAGCAACAGGGTAAAATAATGTAATGAAAAAAAAAGTTGTTTTATTGGTCTGTTTGCTAATTAGTGCTGCATGGGGCGGCGGATTTGGCAAAGTGTCGATCGCAACCAAGGCGATCGATCGCAGCCATATTCTGTCTGCAGATGTTCCCGATCCCGCAGCGGACTTGTCCAGCCTAGTCCTGACTTTACAAGACCTCCCCCCAGGTTTTACAGAGATGTCATCTGAGTATGTGGCAAGTTTAAGAAATAAACTCAGCCAGGGCCCTGACTTTAAGCCAGGCAGCATCTTTGCGTACCAAAAAATCGATAGCAAGCTGTTGGAACTTCAATTGCTGATAGGATTTACAGTGCAACTGTCAGATCCGACCCTACAACCTGCGTTCGATCGAGCAATCGGTGAAGGGATTTTTGCAAAAGCATTCTCTCAAGGTTTAAACGGTAACAAGGAAGTGCAGTTCACTCCTCCCGCCACTTTAACTTTGCAAGACAAGATTGGCGAGGTATCGGCTGGGTGGAGAAGTCAAGGAAAAGTAGAAAATATACCCATGAATGTCGATCTGGCGATGTTTCGACGGGGGCAAATAGGGGTTGTTATGGCAACTATATATCTCGACGGCACTAAACCGACTATTACGATTAGCGAAGCAGCGCGCAAATTCGACAGCCGGATGATGGAATTGAAACCTGATTTAACTCAACCGCAATAAGTGGGTGGTGCAACCTCTAAAAAAATCAGCCTGATACCTGCAGATGACACTGAGATTAGTTACAGTAACAAAACTCGGGCACAAATAGCAGAGAAACCCGGCTTTTCTGTTATTTGTACAGATGTAGGTCAGTAGAGATTTTCGTTAATCAAACCCTGGTGCTGCCTCCAGGAATGATATCATGTCTGTTGAAGTGCCAGTTATAAAATTTTGTCAAGAAAGTAGAGGCTGGTTTATAGATATTGTGGATGTGAATTACAGATTGTTGGTAAAAGCCACCACTACAAGTATTGTGGTTGAGTTACCCGAAATGATATGACTGAGAAGAAAGAGCACGATTACAATATATTAAGACCGCAATACCTATGGTTGCCGCTGTTTCCCTACAAAATGCCTGCAAAATCTACAATAAAATCCCGGTTGTCAATGACCTTTCGTTCACGATTGAAGCAGGAGAAATGTTCGGTCTCCTTGGTCCCAACGGTGCCGGTAAATCGACCACAATTCGGATGCTGACTACCCTGACTAAACTCACCAGCGGTCAAATTCAGGTAGCTGGATATGACGTGATGCGGCAAAGCTTGCAAGTAAAACAGTGCATCGGCGTCGTACTCCAACAAACCAGCGTTGATACTGAGCTTTCCGTCTGGGAAAATATGGAGTTTCACGGGCGGATGCACCACATCCCAAACCCGAAACGGCAACAGTTAATTAAACAGTGGTTGGAATATGTAGAATTAGCAGAAAGGCGAGATGATTTAGTAAAAACTTTGTCGGGAGGAATGAAGCGGAGGTTGCAAATTGCCAGAGCACTTTTGCATGAGCCGCAAATCTTATTTTTGGACGAACCGACTGTAGGGTTAGACCCACAAACGCGGCGTCGGTTGTGGGAAATTATTCTAGATTTGAACAAGCAGGGAATGACAATGCTGTTGACAACGCATTATATGGATGAAGTGGAATATTTGTGCGATCGCATCGGCATTATGGACGGCGGCAAGTTAATTAAACTGGGCACATTGGCCCAACTGCGGCAGGAACACGGTCAAGGGTTAGTGATGAAACAAATAGGCGAGCGCTGGGAATACAAGTTTTTCCCTACTCTGGAAGAAGCTAATTTATATCTGGATGGCAAAGCCGATAAAACTGGGATGATGGTTCGTCCTTCTAATTTAGAGGATATTTTTGTTGAATTGACTGGCAGACAGTTAGATTGATAAATAGCCGATCGCTAAATGTGATATTTTAAATTGGAAAATTGCCGATTAAGGCGGCAATTTGTTTGAGCAAAAATCTCAGATTCAATCCGGGAGGCAAAAAAAGGTTTAACGCTATACCTATAGCGTTTAGGTGCGCCATTACGCACCATAAACTGAAAATTTATGCGTCCCCGACTGAAAAAAAATTGAAAGAGTTGGGTTTCGTTCCTCAACCTAAAATATACTTTCAATGATTTGTATAAGGGGAATGTTTATTACTAATTCTCTTGATTCACCACACGGAAGTTACGGAGATACCGATAGCCTTTGTTTTCCTGCTTCCTGCTTCCTGCTTCTTTCAACGTCCCAATTAATCATTCCAAAATGACTCGCTTAGCCACAACAATAGAAGCCATACTGTACCTAAAAGGTCAGCCAGTGTCGCTGGCAGAAATTGCCGAAATTGCCAAGTGCGATCGATCCGAAGCCGAAGACGCCATAATTGAACTGATGTCTGACTCGTCCCGCCGCGAGAGTGCATTAGAAGTCGTCGAAACTCCGACGGGATACAGCCTGCAACTCAGAGAAGAGTTTGCTAGTTTAATGCAAACTTTAATACCTCCAGAATTAGGTGTTGGAGCTTTGCGGACGCTGGCTGCGATCGCCCTCAAAGGCGGCATCGCTCAGCCTGACTTAGTTAACTTACGAGGCTCAGGAGCTTACCAACAAGTGCAGGAACTTGTAGAAATGGGTTTCGTCCGCAAACGGCGACCCACTGAGGGGCGATCGTATTGGTTACAAGTTACCGATAAATTTCATCGGTACTTTCAAGTAGACCAACTGCCAAAACAATTGCAAATTGACTTTCAGGCAAATTTGTACCCAAGCAAAGACGAGTAGTTTAAAGTAGAATGTAACAAGCCAGAAATTAAGAATCGCCAAATGGTTTTTCACCCTGACTTTGACAGTTCCAATGCCCAACAAACTGCAGCCAATCCACTTCTGAAGTACCTCCAACACCAATCCCCGGAGGTTCTAGCCCGCGTCGCCAAGTCCGTCAGCCCAGAAATCAAAGAAATTATCTCTCATAACGTTCAAGGACTTGTCGGCATCTTGCCTTCAGACAATTTTAACGTCCAAATTACCACTGACCGCGAAAACTTAGCAGGTTTGCTAGCTTCCGCGATGATGACTGGCTATTTTCTGAGGCAAATGGAGCAGAGGATGCACCTAGAAGAAAATTTAACAAACACCAGCTCGATTCAACCAAACTCTCCCAAAGAGAAGTAAAAATATCAACGGGTTGGGAAGGGAGAAAGATGAAAGCTGTTCAAAAAAATCAACAGTCCTGAACGCACAGGGAATTAAGCAACCGGGTTTTTAACCGGATATCCCTCGCGCTACACCGAGGGTTTTGGTGAAAAAACCCGGTTGGTACGTCCAGGACTATAAACCATCAGATTCATCTTTCATCCTCCACCGTTTGCCACTAATACCAGTTTCAAAAAAGAATGCAACTGTAGGTAAGCTCCAAATCCTTATGCAGTAAGTCATTCCCAATTCTTTAATCGAAAATCGAAAATGGTATTAGCCACCAGCGGCGCTACCTGATAAGGGAAAAGCACCGGGACGTACTTTAATTGTCTCAACTTGACCCAAACGGTTAATTTCCACTTCGAGTTCTTTGCCCACAGCAGTATTTTCCACCCGTTCTTGCACGTCCCCGGGAGTGTCAACCGCAATTCCGTCAACTTTTTGAATGACATCTCCGGCGCGCAAGTCGGCTTTTTGAGCGGGGGAATTTTCCACGACTCGCGTAACTGCTACGCCTCGATCGAGGGTAATTTTATTATTATCGAGCTGTTTGTTGAGTTCTGCCTTGGTGGCTGCAGTCAAGCTGACCATTTGAATGCCGAGATAGGGATGTTCGGCTTTACCTTTGGCGAATAACTGATCGGAAACTCGTTTGGCGGTTTCGATCGGAATTGCAAATCCCAAGCCTTGAGCGTCGGCGCGAATGGCGGTATTGATACCAATTACTTCGCCTTGGTCGTTGAGCAGGGGGCCGCCAGAATTGCCGGGGTTGATGGCGGCGTCGGTTTGGATGAAGCGGACGCGCTTGTCGGGGATGCCTACTTGGGAACTCGATCGACCCGTAGCGCTGATAATGCCCACAGTCACGGTATTGTCGAGACCTAAAGGATTGCCGATCGCGATCGCCCACTGTCCCGGTACAATATTGTCCGATCGGCCCAAAGCCACCTGCGGCAGTTCCTTAGCATTAATCTTAACCACAGCGACATCCGTCAGCGGATCGACTCCCTGCACCTTACCCTCAAACTCGCGGCCGTCTTTGAGCGTCACCTTGACAGTATCTGTCCCGGAGACGACGTGAGCATTAGTAACGATGCGGCCGTCAGGAGTGAGAATAAACCCCGAACCCGTACCTCTCTTGACTCGTTCTTCCGGCTGCGGCAAATTGTCCCCAAAAAACCTGCGAAACAAAGGATTTTTGAAAGCTTCCGGTACTTGATTCCCCACTTTGCTCGATGCGTCAATCCGCACTACAGCCGGGCCGACTTTTTCGGCTGCTTCAGCAATAAAATTGGGATTGCTGCGATCGACCGCCTGATTTTCCTGAACTGGAGGAGACGGATAGGGGGGAATTTGGTTGCGAACTACGGGCACAACCGATCCGGTTTCCAGATTATTTGAGCTTTGGAGATAGCGATTGCCCAACCATCCTATACCTCCCCCGATCGACAGCAAAGTCAGATAAAGGGTCGCTTGCTTAAAAGATAAACTCATTTAATAACTCCCGCTAAATACCTCATCCCCGCAGACACGTTCCGGATCAAGCATTTTTCTCTTGACGACGGGAAGGAAGCGGGGCGGGGCGTACCGCTTCCTCAAGAACATAGCTGTTAACAGGCAGGCGCTGACAGGCATCACAAGCAATTTTTGCCTGATTTCCCAAGAGCGACCAAAACTAATAATTCTCATCCTAACTTGGCTTAGCCTGGGATTTACAGTCTGGGGGGCGGCTAGAGCTTTCAAATATGCAGTTTCACTGGACTCGAAAACTGTCAATTGTCCATAATGAATACTTTTTTGTCTGCACATAATGACTTTTAAACGCTTATTTCCGCTGATTTCTGCACTAATGTGGTCGATCGTACCCGTTGGGAAAACGGTGGCAAATACCGAGATCCCACCTGCAAATCTTCCTTCAGGTACACCTGTAGAAAACCCCGACCCCACGCGCGATTGCCCGAGTCCGGCTATGTCTCGGTTGCGCCGCCACACTGCGGCCCAGGGCGAAACCATAGAAAGCATCGCGCGGCAGTACAATGTGATTCCTGCGGCGCTGATCGGGATAAATCCGATGTTGCAAGGCGGTCGAGTATCTGCCGGAAGTGCGATCGTCATTCCTCCGTACAGTGGCATCGAGGTAGAAGTGCCTGCGGGCTGGAATTGGCAAAAACTGGCAGAAGCTTACAAAGTGCGCGCAGATTTGCTATTTGAGGCGAATGGGTGCAAGCCTTTGGGGAAAACGGTGTTTGTGCCTGCGGCAAATAGGTCGATCGGGCCTTCTATCAATCCCGATGCGGCGCGATCGGTGCAAGGATTTCCGCTGCCGGCCCCAGCGGTGGAAGCTTTGCGTTACGGGCGGCAATTGCATCCGGTACTGCGCGAATTTTTTTTCCACAGCGGCGTAGATTTTTTGGCGTCGGAGGGTACCCAGGTTTTGGCGGCGGGCGAGGGGACTGTCGCCTTTGCCGGGCCCCAGGGGGATTACGGGAATTTAGTGGTGGTCAACCATCAAGCGGGGAAGCAAACCCGCTACGCTCATTTGAAAGATATTGCGGTAAAAGTCGGTCAAAAAGTGCAGTCTGGAGAAGTTTTGGGAACCGTCGGGATGACGGGAAAACGGGACATTCCGCCATCTCATTTGCATTTTGAAGTTCGGTACAATTCGGGTTTGGGTTGGGTTGCTGAAGACCCGCTGCTTTATTTGCAAGCGACTGTTAAAAAATAGGATTGGTAGTTTGAGCGGAATATCAGCAATTGACTGTAAGCTGTACTGCATTTAAATTGGGCGTTGCTGAATACAGGTATGAATTCAAGATTTCCCAATTGCTATGGGCCAAGTATGGGGAGTTTTGTAACTTCAAGCGAAAAGTTTATTCATACCGTAAATCAGCAACGCCTACAATTCAACTTTTCCGCAGTGCAGCAATAATCTGTGCGTTTGCCTTGGGAAAAGTAAATTGGTCAATTTCGTCGAGTGTCACCCAACGAATTTCATCGCATTCGATCATTTGCGGTTCACCGCTAATGTGGCGACAGTGGTGCACGTAAAGCCTAACTGTAAAATTAGTGTAGTCGTGGTCAATTGTAATCAAGCGATCGCCAACTTCTACGACAATCCCCAACTCCTCCATAATTTCCCGTTCTATGCAAGCTTCGATTGTTTCCCCAGGCTCTATTTTACCGCCCGGAAACTCCCAGAAACCCCCGTGCAGTCCGTGTTGTCGGCGCTTGTCTATCAAAATTTGTTGTCGATCGTTCCAGATTGCAGCAACGCCGATAACTTTGTGGGTCAAAGGATAAACAGACATATTAATTAGGAATTAGGAATTAGGAATTGGGAATTGGGAATTGGGAATTTAAGAATAATATCAATAATTATTCAATTATTTAATCTAAAATCTAAAATCTTAAGCCCCCATCTTGCGAGGGGGGCTTGACACTTTTACAACTTAAATGTTAAGAATCGACTAATCGTCCGAGCCGTGTCTCTCACTGGCTTGTATGGACTTTTCAAAAGTCATTCGCTGTTCGGCATTTTTGAGAAAATAACCGCTAATCATCGCGGAAGCGAGCAATCTACCCAAATGTTCTCGACTGGTAGTAACTGTCACCCCGAAGTGTTCCGAAGGCAAATTCCCCAAAAGTCCAACAATATTTCGCTCCATTACTTGGAACACTTCGTGAGAAGTCGGTTTAGACAACTGAGAAACAGTGTCGGGAGCCATGGACTGCACGTATTGCCATAATAAGTTGGTATTTTCTCCGTCTTCTTCAAAGAATTCTGGGGATTTATTAGATGAATTACTCACGAGTACCTCCGTTTCAGAGACAGCTTGTTATGTTAGACACGGGCGGTTAAATTAAATAACCATTATCCGATCGCTGCTGATCTTTATTACTAAGTAATTACTAATGTAGCAGGACAGTCGCAGCAACCAAGTGGGCACAACCGAATTAAAAGCGGCGGTTTTTACGATTTTAGATGGGGGATGGCGAGCCGTGAAGACCAGATCGCCATCCCCAATCTACCTAGCTGGCTAGATAATCGTTAATATCTTGCTTGCGCTTGCGGAGTTTGGTCAAAGCTTCCCGTTCTATTTGCCGAACTCGTTCCCGACTGATGTTGAGACGATCGCCTATTTTTGCCAAGGTTAAGGTTTGCCCGTCTTCTAAACCGAACCGCAAGGCGAGGACTTCTCGCTGTTGCTGAGTCAGCTCCGCCATCAGGTGGTCTAAGTCAGTCCGCAGGGAAGATTGCAGGGCAAAATCTTCTGGAGTAGTACCCGTATCTTCCAACAAATCGCCCAACTCTGTATCTTGATTGTCTCCCACACGTAAGTCAAGGGAAAGTGGCAGGCGCGCGCGTTCGAGATATTCCCGAATCTGTTTGGGAGTCAACTCTAGCTCTGATGCCAACTCAGCAGCCGTGGCCGCGCGGCCTAGCTGTTGAGCAAGTTGGCGCTGAGCCTTTTTAATTTTGTTGAGCTTTTCGGTAATGTGGATCGGCAAGCGGATGGTGCGGCCTTTTTCGGCGATTGCCCGAGTAATTGCCTGACGAATCCACCAATAAGCATAAGTAGAAAATCTGTAGCCCTTAGTGGGGTCAAATTTTTCTACTCCCCGCTGCATTCCGATCGTGCCTTCCTGGATTAGATCCAGTAAATCTACGTTGCGCTTGATATATTTTTTGGCAACAGAGACTACCAGGCGGAGATTCGCTTCCACCATTTGGCGCTTTGCCCTTTCCCCGTGCTCGAGCGTCCGCTGCAACTGTGCCTCAGACAGCCCAACTGCCTGTGCCCATTCAGCCGCCGTCGGGTCGCGGCCTAACTCTTCGGCTAAAATATTTTTCTCCTGATGCAGTGCGGTTGAGCGCTGTACCTGTTTCCCGTAGAGTATTTCTTGCTCATGGGTCAACAAGGGAACGCGGCCGATTTCC
This sequence comes from Microcoleus sp. BROC3, assembly GCF_036702515.1. NCBI lineage: Bacteria > Bacillati > Cyanobacteriota > Cyanophyceae > Oscillatoriales > Microcoleaceae > Microcoleus > Microcoleus sp. BROC3. The sequence continues at coordinate 8,071 of NZ_JAUBTQ010000068.1, read as the reverse complement.
CGCAAGTAAGCGCGAACAGAATCTGTATCTGAGGACTTAAGAGTTTTCATGAGCTTTTCCCGCTGAGGATCTGTGCCTCTAAAGGTTTGCGGTAGTCGCAAACCCCTAGCTTTAGCTGGGAAGGAAAGCGGGCGGGGACTTGCGCTTTCCTTCCATTTAAAGAGGCTTAATTTTATGGTAGCTAGCTACTACTCCCAGTCAGCACCGTCTCAGGTTAGGTTTTGGTTGGGGTGTGCACAATACTACGTTATGTTAAGAATCTTAACATTTCTGAGTTCCTTTGGCTACACTTCTTCATATTTATTTCATGCCAGCCTGAGCTGCACTGAATTTAAGAGTACCTAATTTACCTAGGGCTTACGCATGGGGGCCCAGAAACCCGGTTTTTTTTAGGAAAAGACGCGTTGCAGCCCGTAGACTGGGTAAAAGGCGTTGCTGGAGCGAGGTACGATCGGCGCGATCGCGGGAGACGAATATTGCTGAATACGACTTGGGTTAAATTTTTTTCTATTAATTGCTCGCCACATCAATCCTACCTAACTGCAGCAAGGCTATTCGTTTAACTCCCGTTAGAACAGCCATATTTTATAGATTTGTCCGTTGCCTTCATCATGATGACGTATTTGCCACACACATAGCAGGTTTGGGTAATGTTTAGACTTGAATTTTGTTTAAGTCTCGCGAATTTCAATCAATACAAGCAGTGAATCTAAACATCCCCTAAATACAAGACGACTGATGCGGTTGAAGAACTCTTTCTTAAGGGAGATTAGTCGGTTTAATTTTGGGCGGATATTGAATATGACAGATGCCATGTACTTAAACTGTATGAAATCTTCTAAAAGTTCGGTGCCCAAACAATCTGTTGTACTGGTGCAACCAGAAGTTAGCCATCTTATTCGTGAACTTCGGCAACTAACCCAACTGACCCAAGTGCAACTCGGAGAATCGCTGGGTGTTGCTTACGAAACGATTAATCGCTGGGAAAATAAACGGATTCAACCCTCTCCTTTAGCATTAAGGCAAATTCGGACGTTGGTTGCGGAACTGGGTCAATCATCTTCAATCGTCGTTCGAGAGGGCAGCAAAAAGCTTTTAGCTCAGTATTTTTCAGAGAGGCAGGGTGTGTGAGTGATGCAGTAGAGGGGGCCGATCCTAAAAACTTATTTGCAGGCGACAGCGAGATGGCGATGTTGATGCGATCGCACGATTGGTCGCAAACACCACTGGGTGCTGTCGAAACCTGGTCGGACAGCCTGAAAACGGCTGTGCAAATCATGTTGACCGAACTCGATCGATCTCAGCAACCAGACAAGACGCAGCTAGAATCTAATCTGTCACAGGAGCGCCCCTCAACAGATGCCTTGCATCAAATTGCCCAAGCCGATGCGTTTCGAGTCAGGCTCACCAATGCGCTACGCCCGCTGACTGATGCCAATGAGATTCAGGCGATCGCAGCCCGTGTTCTGGGCGAGTCTCTCGGCGCAAGCCGCGTCATTTACATTGAAGTGTTACCAGGCGACAAGGAAGTCATCGTTCATAAAAACTACACGAACGGTGTTGCCGAATTGAGTGGCCTGTACCATCTGGAAGACTTCGGACGCAACCTGACAGACGACCATCGAGCAGGGCGAACAGCGATCGTTCCCGATGTGGCAAACTACTCTAAATACACAGCTAGCCAAAAGGCAATGTATCAAAAGATCGACATTGCTGCCCATATCGACGTGCCGCTGATCGAGAACGATCGATTTGTCGCCTTGCTAGCGGTGCATCAGGCAAACCCTCGCTCGTGGACGGAAGACGAGGTGAGACGAGTCGAGGAAACCGCAGAGCAGACATGGGCAGCCGTTGAACGTGCCCGTGCTGAAGCCGCATTACGCCAGAGCCGCACCGAACTCGAACAGCAACTGCGGAAATTCGATGCGATCGTAACTGCAATTCCCGATTTTATTTACACCTTTGATTTGGCGGGACGGTTCACGTATGTCAGCCCGGCGTTGCTCAATCTTTGGCAGAAAACTTCGGATGAAGCTTTGGGAAAGAACTTTTTTGAGCTGGATTATCCCACCGATTTAGCGACCCGATATCAGCAACAGATTCAACAGGTGATCGCCACGCGCCAGCCGATCGAGGATGAAGCGCCCTACACTAGCGCAATCGGCACACGCGCCTATGAATACATTTTCGTGCCGCTTTTAGGGATAAACGGCGCAGTAGAAGCAGTGGCAGGCGCGACGCGAGACATCACCGATCGCAGACGGGTAGAACAAGCCTTGCGCCAAAGCGAGGAGCAGACTCGGAATATTCTGGAGAGCATCGCTGAAGCCTTCTTTGCTTTGGATGAAAACTGGCGGTTCACCTACGTCAATCGATCTGCCGAAACCCTGCTCGGTCGCACTCCAGGGGATTTGATTGGCAAGAATTTATGGGAAGAATATCCAGGACTGATTGGCAATGATTTGGAGCATATTCACTGGAGTGCCATGCGCGATCGTGTGGCTGCGTCATTGACAGCGTTTTACTCTGACCACGATCGCTGGTACGAAGTTCGCACCTACCCCGCTCCAAACGGCATCACCGTCTATTTCAAGAATGTTACCCAGCAGATTCAAACTGCCGCAACTCTGCGTCAATCTGAGGAACGCTACCGCACGCTTTTTGAGTCGATCGACGAAGGCTTCTGCATTATTGAAGTGCGATTTGATGAAAATGATACGCCGATCGACTACTACTTCTTAGAAGTTAATCCCATCTTTGAGCAACAAACGGGACTTCAACAAGCAGTCGGTAAAACGGCGCGTCAGTTAGTTCCCGATCTTGAAGACCATTGGATTCAGATTTACGGTCAAGTTGCTCTCACGGGTGAACCGACTCGCTTTGAAAATGGCTCAGAAGCAATGAACCGCTGGTTCGATGTCTATGCCTGTCGCATGGGTGAGCCAGAGGCGCGAAAAGTCGCCATTGTCTTCAAAGATATTAGCGATCGCAAACGGGCAGAAGAAATTTTGCGGCGAAACGCTGAATTTAATGCTTTCCGTGTCTCTCTCGCCGACGCACTCCGCCCCCTTGCCGATCCAGTGGAGATTCAGGCTACGGCCAGCCGCGTGCTGGGCGAATATCTCGGCGCGAACCGCGTGGCGTACTTCGAGGTTCGCGACGCTGATTACGTCGTCGAGCGCGATTACGTCAATGGAGCTGAACCACTCGCTGGCGGTTATTCGGTTGATTCGTTCGGCCCCAAGCTGCTCGCGGCGTACCGCACTGGTCGCGCCGTGTCCGCGTCTGATGTGGAAGCCGATCCCAACCTGTCCCCAGATCGGCGATCGGCTTACGCCGCGATTCAGATCGGTGCCTACATCGGCATACCCCTGATCAAGGAGGGCGAGTTTGTAGCGGGTCTGGCAGTTCACACATCCGAGCCGCGAACTTGGACGCCGGACGAGGTGTCCCTAGCGGAAGAAGTAGCCGATCGCACTTGGGCGGCAGTCGAACGCGCCCGCTCCGAAGCAGGCTTGCGAGACAGTGAGGAGCTAAAGCAACGCATACTCGAAAGCAGCCAAGATTGCATTAAAGTCTTAACGCTCGATAGCGAAATCGTCTATATCAGTCCAGGCGGGTTGTGCCTGTTGGAAATCGACGATCCGACGCTCGTTCTGAACGCCTGCTGGCTTGACTTTTGGAAAGGCAAAGATTATGAAAAGGCCAAGACAGCGATCGCGGCTGCTAAAGCAGGCAATACAGGTCAGTTGCAAGGCTATCTTCCCACTTGCAAGGGCACCCCGAAGTGGTGGGACATCATGATCACACCCGTGCGGAATACCGCTGGACAAGTGACCCAACTTTTAGCAATTTCACGTGATATCACGAAGCAAAAGCAAGCTGAAACTGAACTGGAACGAATGCTGGCCCAAGAGCAAGTTGCACGAGAAACTGCCGATCGCGCCAACCGAATCAAAGATGAGTTTTTGGCGGTGCTGTCCCATGAATTGCGATCGCCGCTCAATCCGATTCTCGGCTGGTCAAAACTATTGCAGCAGAGAAAATTCGACGCGGTAAAAACCGCAATGGCATTACAGACGATCGAGCGGAACGCCCGACTGCAAGTGCAACTAATTGACGATCTACTCGACATCTCCCGGATTTTACGCGGCAAACTCAGTTTAACCGTGATGCCTGTCGATCTCAGTGCAGTCATTTCTGAAGCCCTAGAAACGGTTCGCTTAGCCGCAGAAGCGAAAGCCATTGAAATTTACACAACGATTTTACCCGGTGTTGGCATCGTAATCGGCGATGCTGGACGGTTGCAGCAGGTGGTTTGGAATCTGTTGTCTAACGCAGTCAAATTCACACCTCACCAGGGACAAGTCGCTATCACTCTAGCTTTGGATGAAACACACGCTCAAATTCAAGTTACCGATACTGGAAAAGGGATTCGCTCTGACTTCCTGCCCTATGTCTTCGAGCATTTCCGGCAAGAAGATGGAGCCACCACCCGCAAATTTGGCGGCTTAGGATTAGGACTGGCGATCGTGCGGCAAATTGTGGAATTGCACGGGGGAACAGTCGCGGTTGATAGCCCTGGTGAAGGACAAGGAGCTATATTTACAGTTCGCATTCCGCTTGCGCCTCGCTCTCACGAATTGCCAGCGATGGAGCAGCCTTCCGACTCAACCGGAGATTTAAGCGGCATTCATGTCTTGGTCGTGGATGATGAGGCAGACTCACGCGAGTTTGTGGCGTTTGTTTTAGAACAAGCGGGGGCGATCGTCACCACCGTTGCCTGTGGAACCGAGGCACTCCAAGCTTTCTCTCAAGCAATTCCAGACATCATTGTCAGTGACATTGGAATGGCAGAAATGGATGGATATATGCTGCTGCGTCACATTCGTAGCCTGCGATTAGAACAAGGCCGACAAATTCCCGCAATCGCTCTGACTGCCTATGCTGGAGAGATTGATCGACAGCAGGCGATCGCAGCAGGCTTTCAACGTCACCTTGCCAAACCTGTTGACCCCGAGGCAGTCGTCGCGATCGTCACAAAATTATTATCATCAGGCTAAATTAGGCAAACTAAACGCCACCTGGCTCTCAAATCTTGCCCAATACCATTTTTATAAAGTTATGATAGACTTATATAAAAAGTAAAGGAAAACATTAAAATGTCTGGTCGTCCTCATATAACGATTGCCGAATCTGTAGAAGTATTGCTAGAGATTAGGAAACAACTTGCAAAGAATTTTAGCATATAATAAAGTTCAAATGCTTTATTTCAATCAAAAAAAGTAGAAATAGTCCGAGAAGTATCGTCGGTTTTGGGTAAAAGTGAAACCACAATTCATCGCTGGCTCTTTCAATATAAAGAGGGTGGCATAGAAAACTTGTTAAAAAATCGGCAGATTTTTGGTAGACCCAAAAAGTTTTCGGTTGAAGTAGCGGCTGCATTACAACAATAATTGAGAGACCCCGAAGGATTTTCCAGTTATAAAGAAGTTCATCTCTGGCTTTGGTTAATCAAAGAGATACCTAGTAGTTATCAAGCTGTATACTCCTTGGTCAAAGGGGAGTTAAAAAGTAAATTAAAAATCCCAAGACCCCGGAGTAGTGAACAAAAGCCAACGGCAATCAATGAATTCAAGAATATCCTGTCTCAAAAAATCAAAGCCTTGCTGGATAGAGCTCCTGACCAAATAAAGTAATACAAGAAATTTCTGTTTTGGTGTAGTGACGAAACTCGATTAGGATTACATACAATTCAGAGACGAAGGATAACACTCTTCGGTGTATGTAAAACCCGTAGGAAAACATCAATGGAAATTTAAATTTTTTTGGCTGTATGGAGCAGTATCCCCATCAACAGGAAGAAGTTTTTTTTGGGAATTTTCCCATTTGGATAAGGTTAGTTTTGAAGCATATTTGCAACAATTATCCCTTGAGTATCCTGATGAATTGCATATCATTCAAGTCCTGGATGCTCCCGCTCATTTTTTAAGCAAATCTGAATTACCAGACAATATTATTTTACTATTTCAGCCTCCTCATTGTCCTGAAGTAAATCCAACAGAAAGAGTGTGGGAATACATCAAAAATTTTTTAGCTTGGTTAGTTTTTAGTAATCTTGACGAACTCCGCGTAAAAGTTCAGGAAATCTTAGCATCTTTAACGAATCATGTCATTGGTTTTCTCACAGGATGGTCTTGGATTTTACATTCTTTATCTCTAGCACATCTTTAAAAAAATGGTATAACAATCGGACAACCGCGTGCAGGCGTACATCTTTACAGACAAGTCCATACAACTCTCCAAGCTGCTCTTTATTCAAATAGCGCACTACTTCGTCAGTACCATGCTCTCCTTTCTCCAAGTTAGGCTTGCGACGTTTTTTGCCAGTAATTGGATTAGTTTGCAGATAGCCAACAGCCACCGCATAGTTAAACAGTGCTTGGATAATTGCTTGATGTCGGTGGTGAGTAGCAATCGATAAATGTTCTAACCCTTCCAAGTAATCTGATAAGACCTGGCGGCTGATAATTTCTACTGGCAAGCGACCATACTCAACAAGCAGGGGCATTAACGCTACCTCATAAGAGCGCCGCGTACTTTGAGCCAAACCGGGACGTTCTAAAAACTCTGTAGCTAATCGAGCCAAAGTAACAGCCAAAAAACAAACTTTCCTGAAACCACACTTCAACTAATGACTTTCTCTCTTAAACACTTTACTTCAGGAAAAGTTGACAGTTTTCTATGTATACTTTTGACCCACAGACCGCTCCCCAACCTCAAGAATCTCTCAATAGTTACATCAAAAGACTGCGAAACCATTTCTCGATGAGCCAGCAGCAACTAGCGACAGCAGCAGGCATTCACCTCCAAAGCCTGGGAAAGCTAGAGCGCGGTAAAACTACCCGGCTCAATGAAAAAACCCAGAAGGGGTTGGCAGTTGCCCTCAATATCCCTGAAGAATACCTGGATGCAGTTGTCTCTGGACGGACACCAGAAAGCTTGCAGCAGAAACGATATTGTCCCTGCTGCTGGAAAGCAAATGGTAACCCAGACCCAGCATGGACACTGCATCGAGCTAAGTATTGTTTGCTCTGCGGCACTCAACTTCGCAGCAATTGCATTAGCTGCTTCGAGCCAATCGCATCATTTAAACATAAATTTTGCCCCCACTGCGGCAGTCCCTACTCTCAATCAAGTCAAAAACGCTCTGCTTGTTAAAGCATATACAGCGGATTCCAGATTTATGAAGTACAGTAGCAGCAGCTTGTAAACCAGTTTTTAAAGTGTTTAATATTAACCCGCGTCAAGCGCAGTAGCTAGTAAAATGTCAACCATCTTGGTAGTAGTGGGCGAAAACTTACGTAAAAAAGCTTTGAGTTGTGACCACCATAATTCGATCGGATTAAAGTCAGGAGAATAAGGTGATAAGTTCAGGATACTGGCACCAGCCGCTTGAATCAATGGTTCAATCACCGCCAACTTATGGGCTGGTAGATTATCCATCACAACGACTGCACCTTTCCATAAGTTTGGCACTAAACACTGTTCTACAAAAACTGCAAAGGCCTGACTATCCATCGACCCATTCAGCGTCATTAATCCTACTACTTTTTTTAAGCTGATTGCTCCAATAACTGTTACTTTTGCACCCCGATAAAATGGTTTTAAATCATAGACTCTACTACCATATCTCGAACGTGCGTGGGTTCGTGTCAACCCCAATAAAACGCCCATTTCATCCAAAAACACCAGGTTGTCAGGGTCGATATTTTTCACTTTCTCCCAATACTCACACCTCAAAATTTGCACTCGGTCGGTAGCAGATTGACTACTCCGTATTGTCTTTTTTTTCGCGTCATATTTTGTTTTTTTAATTCGCGACACATCATACTAGGGCTGACAGATTGCTGGTAGCTATCTAGCCAATATTCACAATATTCTGATAAGGTGCTATCGGGATATTTTTCCACCATCTCGATCAATTTAGTTGTGTGCGATTCGTTTAACCAAAAATAAGCTAAAAAGCTTATGGGAAGGTTAGCCCAGTTGATGAGACTGGTGACAACTG
>NZ_JAUBTQ010000067.1:0-29000 GCF_036702515.1 Microcoleus sp. BROC3 | reverse complement strand
CGCCCGTCCAAAAAAGACGGGCGGGACGCCCATCCCACAATAACAATTAAAATTGTAAGTTATTTAATTCGCGATCCTCAGTTAGAATAAAGCAAAGTAATTATTCAAAAAAATGAGTGCTAAAGTTACTGTCATCGACCATCCTTTAATACAGCACAAGTTAACTCTCATGCGGCAAACTCAAACGAGCACGGCGAAATTTCGCCAACTGCTGAAAGAGATTGGGATGCTGCTAGCTTATGAAGTCACGCGAGATTTGCCGCTAAAATACGAACAAATAGAAACGCCGATCGCCCAAATGAATGCACCGGTGCTGGCTGCAGAAAAGAAAATTGTTATTATTTCGATTATGCGCGCCGGCCAGGGACTGTTAGATAGTATTTTAGAGCTGATTCCGTCAGCGAGGGTAGGACATATTGGTTTGTACCGCGATCCGACAACTCGGATGGCGATCGAATATTATTTCAAAGTTCCCCAAGATATCGAACAGCGAGATGTTTTAATTGTCGATCCGATGTTGGCTACTGGTAATTCAGCAGTCGCGGCAGTGGATAGGCTGAAAGAAGTTAATCCGAAGTCTATTAAGTTTTTGTGCTTGCTGGCGGCACCGGAGGGACTTAAGCACTTTCACGAACAGCACCCTGACGTGCAGATTTATACGGCTGCAGTTGACGAGTGTTTGGACGAGCACGGCTATATTGTACCCGGACTGGGAGATGCGGGCGATCGGCTTTACGGCACTATGTGAATTCAACAAAATGATTTTGGGCTGTATATGTCAATACATTCATTTAAAAATAAGTTTACTAACATAACTATTGGTTTGATAGTGCCAGACAATGTAAATTGTAAGATTTTAATGTCAGTAAAAGCCTATATACAGGAAGGGTTGTAGGATTTTTTTACATTATATTCGTAAATTGCATTATCTCAATGTATTTACTGCATTTTATGGCTAAATTCTCTGCCTTTAGTGTAATTAATCGCAGGAATTAGTTCATAAAATAGATGTATGACACTAACCGTTTGCGATCGACTACTAACAATTTTTGGACGAGGAAAAAAACAATGGAGACTACAGCACAGAAAGAAGCCCCCGATCAGCCTGTTGAGGCAGTGAAAATTAACAATATCAACAGTTTGGAGTTTGAGCTTTGGGCTAAAGCGGTGAAACGGCAGATGATTGCAGCACTCTCTAAAAAGGGCGCGCTTTGACATCTCTGAGTTTGTTGTGCGCAAGTGGCGTTAATTAAATTAACAAAATTTTTGTCTGCATTGTTGTCCAAAAGCTATAAGTGGGGAGGGGAAGAGTTTTGAGATTGCGCCTCTCGACGAGTTGCGGGAGGGGGAGAAGAAAGCATTTTCCTGATTCCTAGTTTTGGACGCACGGGTGGAAGGAAACCGGGTTTTTTTACGAAAATACTTCTGTTGCAATCGGCAGAAACGGTAAAAAAAGCCCGGTTTCTTGGTGTCGAGAGTGGCTTCGGGACTGTTTTCTCTGCCGAATGCTTTCTGCCAGATTACGATCGCTTGTCAACCGCCGCTAGCAACCGCAGACTTCCGTCTTGAACCTGCACTGCTTTCACCGTTCCCACAGCGACTCTTTGTTGACCGTTAGCCATGGCTACCTCAATCTTAATCTTGGGGTCAGCCTGCAATCCCAGTCGCCCCCAGAGCCACTTGACTTGAGTAGCAGGAAAAGAGCGCACTTCTACGTCTGAAAAGGGCGAATTAACCCAGCGGCTGCCGTCGTAAAAACTCGCTACCTGCACCTGATACCAAACTTGTTGTCCTGCCAATTTTAACTCGTTTTTCGGTTCGGGTTCCAGCCACTCAGCGGGATTGATACTGCTAATTAAAGTAGCAGAACCCATAATTTGACTCTTGTGGCCTTCTAAACTTTCAGCCTTAGAAACTGCTTCCTCAAGTTTATTGACTAAATTCCGAATTCGAGTTCTTGTTTCGCTGTCAGTATCTGATTGCTGGTCGAGCCAATTCATCGCCTCGCGAGTTCCGTCTTGAGACGCTACAATGAGCGCGCCCCAAGCCTTGACATCGGCGTCAGCGGCATTTACTCTCAAGGCGGCGTCTATGCGGTTCCAGATCCGCCCGCCGTCATTTTTGAGGGTTGTGGCTATTTCGTGACTGTTGCTCGGATCGGCTTCAAATACTTGCAAAGCTTCGCTCCAGCGGCCGTCGATCAATTCTGCGAGAACTTGTTGACCGGGACTGGCCCAAGATGCGATCGCCTGAGCCCGAGTAATTTTAGCGTGAAATTCGATCGTTTCTAGCTGAGCTTGCGCAACTGCGGGCCAATTTTTGCCGGCTTTCCCCTTCGCCACACGCATGACATTTAATGCTGGAGACCACAGCCCGCTTTTGGCAAGTCGCAGCCCATTTTTGTAAGTTTCGTCATTGAAGGCAAACTCTTCTAAAGAAATCGCCGTTAACTGAACGGGGTTGGGCAAAAATTTGCGCGGGCCAATTTGATAAAGGGTAAATTGCGGCTCTAAACCAACTGTTTGGTCGATCGCCAACTGCGGATTTGAACCCTTAACAATTTGTTGCCAATTCGGCGGTTGTCCGGCCGCACTGACCCAATCCAAAAGCGAAATTAAATGATTTTGGCTGGGGTTGTAGCGAACGACTTGTCCGTAGGGAATTTTCTTGTCGCCCCGCACCAGTTTACCGCTGACATTAAACCAAATGCCGGACGCGGGGGGCTTTCCGTCAAAGCGGCGCAGTTCTGTTAGGGGTAGCGACTGATTCGAGGCTTGATTGTTAGATGTAGAGTCAGCTAAAGAAGCAATGACAAAAGATTCCGCAGGGCCTTCTAGATTCAGAGAACTTGCTAACTGAAAATACTGCTCTTTATCCGAATAGCGATCGGGAAGCTGCACCCGCTGGTACACCCGAAGTTCGACAATTTGACGGCAAGGATTTTTGCAAACAGTAGAAGCGTTAACAGTCCTTTCCACCATCACCGGCAAGAGCAAATCGGAAATAGAATTATCGACGGGAAGCGGCAGGGGTTCTCCGGTTATAAATCCCAATTTGCGGATGCTGGCTTTGATTTGATCGAGAGTTTGGATCGAATCTCTGCTACCTGTAGGCAGGCGCGACCATCCAGGCACAAACTGAGAGATCAACTTGTTGCCATTAGGATCGACAATGAGCTGGTAACTCAGCCAAGCGCCACCTCCCATCAAAGCCGAGCAGCCGCACAAGATGCTGAGGGCTGTCACATTAGCTACCAGTCTTTTCCAGGGATATCTGGCGGGAGTTAGGGGAACAGGTATTGGAAGCTGGGACTCTTGAAGATTTTTGGGGCGTCGGGTTTGACGGCGGCGTCTTGTCGGAGGAGGAGCAACTTTGCGATTTTCTGGGGGTTTGACTCGATTTTTTGAGGGGTTAATTTTGTGTTCCATCGTCCCATTTTAGAATTTAGATTTTAGAATTTAGAGTTTAAAATTGCAATAGCCGATCGTACTGCCGACCTATGATATCCCAGGTGTATTGACTTTCAACGAGCGATCGCGCGCTGACAGAGAGATCCTGTCTTAACTGCTGATTTTCAAACAAACTGGTAATCGCCTCAACATACTCCTGAACTTTGTTCGCCCGCAAGGCCCTTCTCGGTTGTGGGCCGCCCTCGACGGCTAAACCCTCCAAACCTCGATCGCTAGCAACGACAGGGGTTCCCGCAGCCATCGCCTCCAAAGTTTTATTTTTAATTCCAAAACCTATCCGCATCGGCACCACACAAACAGCAGCCTGATGCAAATATTCTGCCACCCTTTGCACCCGACCTACTACTTGAATTCCCGGAAGTTTCCCCAAGGCGAGCACTTCCGGGACTGGCGAAGCCCCCACTAAGGTGAGGGTAGCATCGGGATAGCGCTGCAGCAAAGGCGGCAGTATTTGCAAACTGAGAAACCGCGCGGCGTCAATATTGGGCAAATTGTTCATTGCGCCTGCAAAAATTAAGGTGTGTCCTCCCGGATCGATCGACCGGTACGGAAATGCGGCCAAATCTACCCCGTTAGGAATTACATCTATGCGAGGTACAAAAAAATCCTGTTTTCCTAGCACCCGAACCGGAGGCGACAGTAATTCTAGGAGTTGCTCTCTGTCTGTGGATGTTGTCGCGACAATGCGGGAAAATTTGGAACAGTAGCGTTTTTCGTAGCGGGCGAGTAGCGGTAAATTCAGTCGATCGCGCAGGGGTTTTTCGGAGGTGCCGGTTGCTAACATTTCCCTGCAAGTTCCCCAAACGGAACTGTGAATGTTTGCCACTGTCAGCACTTTTTGCCGCCATTCCGGACGCACGTAAATCTCGTTAACGCTGTGTTCGCAGGTGACAGCATCGCATTTGCCTGCTGTTACCAATTCGTCTGCCCAATTCTGCATTGCTTGCGAGTAGCTTGAGAGTACGTTCGGAGGCGTCCCGGACAACAAAAATCGACCGAATCTGTGGAATTTTCCTATTATTTCAGAGAACCCCCCCTCAGTCCCCCCCTTATTAAGGGGGGGAGGCAAGAAGCCCTCCTCAAGCCCCTGGTGCAGAGTTAGCCCCCCCTTGACCAGGGGGGGTTGGGGGGGTGCTAGCGGGGAAGCCAAAAAGCCCTCCTCAAGCCCCTGGTGCAGTCTTAGCCCCCCCTTAACCAGGGGGGGTTGGGGGGGTACTTGCGGCTTGGGAAAAACTGCTAATTCTGTGACTTGCTGGCGCAATGCGTCGATTTGTGCGTCGGTGACATCGGGCGATCGCACAGTGCCGAGAAATACATCATGCCGCCGGCTCAAGTATTGCAATAAATTAAACGTCCTCACCTGAGTTCCTCCGCGGCTTGGCGGATAGGGAAAAGTCGAGGAAAGCATTAAAATCTTCATGGGATGTCAGATAAATAAAGTTGCAGCCAAGCGATAAAATTGATCGGTCGAATCTTTTTTACAATCCTCGTACCTATGGACGAATTATCTGTTAAGGCGCTGCTGGAAGACTTGAAAAAGTCCGACGAAAGCGTGCGCGATCGGGCAACTACAGAACTCTGGCGCACTTGGTTTAACCAGAAAGGTGAGTATGGGATGCAAATTCTCAGGCGATCGCAAGTTTTACTAGATGCAGGCGATGTTAGCCGCGCCTTGGATTTGCTGACACAACTGATTTCGGAAGCGCCGGATTTTGCTGAAGCTTGGAACCGGCGTGCCGTACTTCACTATACCCAAGGAAATTATAAAAAGTCGATCCAGGACTGCGAAACCGTTCTCAAACTGAACCCGGTTCATTTTGGGGCGCTGCACGGTCTGGGTTTGTGCTACGCTGCCTTGGGAGAATACATAAATGCTATTCAAGCTTTTCGCCGCGCTTTGGAAATTCAACCTTTTGCTTTGGTGAATCAAAAGTTAATTCTCGAATGTACAGCTCGTTTGAGTTAAAATCAACTGTCCCGAGAGTGAAATGTGTTAATACCAATGGGTAAAAAACTATGCGACTGCGGGATTTTTTTTAATCAGGATTGTTATCACTTTTTAGCAAGCTAAAATCTCAAATATCAAATCTAAAATTGTCTAAAGTACCCAAAATTAGCGTTTGCATTCCTACTTGCAATCGAGTGCATCTGCTGGCTTGTGCGATCGCCAGCGTGCTATATCAAACTTATACAGATTTTGAATTAATTATCTGTGATGACGGTTCTACTGACAGCACTCCTCTGTTGATGTCGGAATTTGTAGGTCGCGGGATTCGCTACATTCGCCACCCGCAGAATATCGGCAAGAGTAATAATATGCGATCGGGCTTTGCGGCGGCAAAGGGCGAATATTTTATCAAGTTTGACGATGACGATCGCCTGAGCGCGCAATTTCTAGAGCGGACATCTGCTATTTTAGATAAAGAGCCCAGCATCGATTTTGTCAGTACCGATCACTGGGTGATCGATATTAACAATTATATTGACGAAACTCAGACGAAAATCAATTCGCAGCGGTGGGGCCGCACCGAGTTGTCGGCTGGAATTATTGAAGATTTGCTCTCAACAGTTTTTGTGAGACAAAGTTTGCAAATAGGGGCAACTTTGTTTCGCCGCCGCGCGCTGGAAGAAGTGGGATTTCTGCGCCCGAATTGGCAAAATTGCGAAGATAACGATTTGTTTGTCAGACTTGCAATTGCGGGCAAAAAATGCTATTACTTGCCTGAGCTGTTGATGGAGTATCGAGTTCATGCAGGACAGCAAGGAGTCGATCGGGCAATTCCGTATTTAAGTGATAAATTGCGCTATTTGATCGGCTACGAATTTGATTCCGAGAAGTTGGAAACAGTAAGGCTCAAAAGGATTGCAGAAACTCAATTAGCGCTGGGTTTGCGGCTGATTGAGGTTGGTGAAACTGCAAAAGGGCGCCTGATGGTGCGAGCTGGAAAGTCAGTTTCTGAGGCGAAAATGTGGGCGGGTTTGGGATTGTCGCTGCTGCCCGTCGAGTTGCGTCCAAGGGCTTTTGCGGCTGTACGGGAGTTGTTGAAACGGGAGTTGTGAAAGCGTAGGATTTCGACAGAATACCCGGCGGTTTCAACCGCGTCTATACACACAAAACCCGCAAGGCAAGAGTTGAAGAGTCGGCGGTGAAAATTACGTTTATACAGACAAAACCCACCGAAACAGGTTTGAATTCTTGATTTTCTTCAGTCTCCCTCTGCTGGGACGAGAGGCAAGTGTAGACGAGGTTTTAACCGCCCAGTCTTCTGGCGTGTGGTTTTACAAGCAGAAATTATCCGAATGATATAGCGGGTAGCCACGGAATATCTGTAACGCCTGGGTCGTAGCCAAGTTGTTTGAGCAGTGTGGTAATTTGTCCTCTATGGTGAGTTTGATGATTGAACATATGTGTCACCAGAACCCAAGTCGGTAGCACGCGGCATTTACCATCTACATTGCTTGTGTACTCAAACGGTTGACTCAACCAGTCAGAATTAAGGTTTGTAGACCATTCTATAATTTGCCGATCCATTGTCTCGCGTTCTGCTCTCAAAACCTCAAATTCAGCATACAGTTCTTGACCGATAACTGCTACCGAAAATGGCTGAAGAGTGAAACGACCCATCCATGCTTTGTCACCATACAGTAAGTGATTCAAAGTGCCATGAATAGACTTGAAAAAGGCACCCATATCCTGTTTGCGCTGTTCATCAGGAATTGCCGAGCAGACCGAATATAGATTTTGATTCATCCAGCAATTGTACTCAGCCATTAGCTGGTAGTAGCTACCGTCGTACATACTCAAAACTTAACCACATAGTTTGAACAACTTACATTATACAAATAGGTCTTTCACAATACTCCTGACTCTAATTGGTCTAGATAAATAAACTCAGGAGCTTTAACTCCGGCTTCTTCTCTAATTTTAACCAGTCTAGGCGACTCAAAAAACGCCCTAGCATCTGCGATTGATGTCCAGGCGGAGAAATGAACAATTTTGTTGGGTTCACGGTCATACTTCAAGACCTGATAGGAGCGCTCGCCAGCTTCTTTTCGGATGCTTTCAGCACGATCGAATACCTGTTTCCAAGCTTCATAGTTTTCTACTTCATGAATAATTAATACATATTGCATAGCAGTCAGATTCTCTGAGAATTTTACAACTTCACTGGTTCGGATTCTTCCTCATCTAACTCTAGAAAAATTCCCTCAGCATTCAGAATTAAATCGTCATCAGACAGCGGTGGAAACTCTAAATCAACAGTACGTTTCAAAATTTCCAATACCAAATATAACCGCTCTGAGTCTGTTAATAGCTCAAAGGTATTCAAAAGTTCTTCTACTAAAATAGTCATAGCTTTTTCTCTAGACTTGCTTATAGCATAGCACAGGTTTTAAGTAGACCAACCTCAAAAAACATAACAGCCAGCTCCCCGCAGCCTTAAAGTGCTGCGGGGTTCTAACATCGATCGCGCTTTCCACTAAAGTAGTAAACAGTGCCTAATGTAAATAAGTGTTTCCTAAATATCGTGTCTATATTTGCTGAAATTCCGACTGTGTGGCTGCAAATTTCCCTCGTGGGAGTCTGGCTGGGCTTGATTTTACTGGTAGCTGAGGGCTTAAATCGCTTTACTTCTGTCGATGCTGAGGTATCGCGGAAGGTGGTGCACATCGGTACTGGAAATGTGATTTTGCTGGCTTGGTGGCTGGAAATACCCGGTTGGGTGGGGATTTCGGCGGGAATTTTAGCGGCGGCGATCGCCCTAATTTCTTACCAAGTTCCGATTTTACCCAGTCTCAACAGCATCAACCGGAAGAGTTGGGGGACTTTTTTCTATGCTGTTACTATCAGCATTCTCGTCGCTTGGTTTTGGCCGCTACAGCATCAGGAATACGCTGCTTTGGGCATTTTAGTGATGGCTTGGGGCGACGGATTGGCTGCTGTCATCGGCCAGAAATACGGCAAACATATTTATCGAGTTTGGGGAATGCAGAAGAGTTGGGAAGGTTCTGCAACTATGTATTTGGTGAGTTTTGCTGTTAGCACTTTGATTTTGCTGGCGGTTCAAGGCGCAGGTTGGCAAACTTGGGCTGTGTCGGCTGTTGTAGCTTTGGTTGCTGCTACTTTGGAGTCGGTTTCTAAGTGGGGAATTGACAATCTGACTGTGCCGGTCGGCAGTGCTGCGATCGCCTTTTTTCTGAATCAGTTTTTGTAAATTGGGAATTGATAGGTTGGGTAGAACGAAGTGAAACCCAACCTACAATTAGTATTAACAGTCAACAGTCAACAGTCAACAGTCAACAGTCAACAATTAACTGTTGACTGTTAAACAGAATGCCTTTCCCTGCATCGCTATAAAATCCCCGATCGGCTGCTCATCTTTCCCGTTTAGAGCCTTTAGATGGCGTACCTTCAAAAGGCTGAACGCCACTGTTGGGATAATCGTCATCGCTCCGTCTAAATATCCGCGAGGCTCCTTCCGAAACGTAACGCATTGCGTTTACAACAGATTTATAAAGATTCATAAAATCCGCCTCTCTTGTGTGGCTTGGGATACTTTTAGATTACTCTTATTTTTGGCCTTTGGACTACTTTAGCAATATTTATTTGAATTACTTATTAGTCTGCAACATAGAAGCAAACTGAAGGTTTTAGGAATTACGCATTTGTGGGCGATCGACCTTTTGCTGGTAGATTTTTCCTTGCTCAACTCATGCAGTGACGATCGCACTCCCGACGCTCAGAAACCGGGTTTTCTAACTCTGTTCAAGGGCTGCAACCAGATATTTTCGTAAAAAACCTGGAACGTTTGAGTGTTTGCGGTTAATTCCTGAGTTTGTTAAATCAGGTGTTTTTATGAATTATACCATAATATTCATGCCTCAAGCCACCTAAAATATGCTAATCACCGCCGTACTCAAGGAATTATTCAGACAAATATCTGCAATCTTTATCAAAAATTCACAAAACTATATGGTGTTAGTTACTATAATTAAAACAAAGAAATTTGTTCGGGGTTTTTCTTATGAAAACTACCACAGAAAGCTTGCAGCTCACAGGTTTTGAAGAAATCTTAGAAGACCGGGAACTGACGGTTTCCTCAGCAGATTACAGCCTTTTGACCGATCTCTACCAGCTAACGATGGCGGCTTGTTACGTAGGGGAAGGGCTCGACGGGCGGGCGGCGAGTTTTGAGTTGTTCGCGCGCAGGCTGCCAGAGGGTTTTGGCTACGCGATCGCGATGGGTTTGGCTCAAGTTCTCGATTATTTGGAAAAATTTCGGTTTTCTCCGGCGCAAATAGAGGCTTTGCAGTCCACTGGCATTTTTGCAGGTGCGCCGGAGCGATTTTGGACTCTACTCGCCACAGCCCGCTTTACTGGCGATGTTTGGGCTGTCCCGGAGGGGACGGCAGTGTTTGCCAACGAGCCGCTGCTGCGCATTGAGGCTCCTCTGTGGCAGGCTCAGTTGGTGGAAACTTATTTGTTGAATGCGATAAATTATCAAACTTCGATCGCGACTCGGGCTGCGCGGATGCGGGATGCAGCGGGCCCGGAGGCTAAGTTGCTGGAATTCGGGACGCGCAGGGCTTTTGGGCCTCAAGCTGCTGTGTGGGCGGCTAGGGCGGCTTTGGCTGCGGGGTTCGAGGGAACTTCTAATGTTTTGGCTGCTTTGAAGTTGGGCCGCAAACCTGTAGGTACTATGGCTCATGCTTTGGTAATGGCTGTGGCGGCTCTCGAAGGTAGCGAAGAGGAGGCGTTTGCAGCTTTTCACCGCTGTTTTCCCGGGGCACCGCTGCTGATCGATACTTATAATACTGTGGCGGCGGCGCGGATGTTGGCCGATCGAGTAAACAGCGGTGAAATGCAGTTGGAAGGGGTGCGGCTCGATTCGGGGGATTTGGCGGTGCTGTCTCGGGAAGTTCGATCGATCCTTCCGGGCGTTCCAATTTTTGCTAGCGGCGATTTGGACGATCGAGAAATTGCTAAATTAAAAAGTAGCGGCGCTTGCATTGACGGTTACGGTTTGGGAACGAAGTTGGTCAGCGGTTCGCCTGTGAACGGTGTTTATAAGTTGGTGGAAATTGACGGAATTCCGGTGATGAAGGAGGCAAGCGGCAAGGTAACATATCCAGGAAGAAAGCAAATTTTTAGACATATTGAAAATGGGCAAATTCTCGGAGATTGTTTGGGATTGTCCGGGGAAATTATTCACAATTGCGATTCTCGATTACCATTAATGGAGTTGGTTGTCAAGGATGGGAAACGAGTGCAGAACCAGGAAAGTTTGGAGGATATCGCCAAACGAACTGCTGCTTCTGTCGCCAGTCTTCGAGCCGAAACTCGGCAACTCGACAACCCGATTTCGCCGCCAGTGGAAATTTCTACAGATTTGCAGAGTCTCACCCAAAAAACCAAAAAGAGTCAATCGATTTTAGATTTTAGATTTTAGATTGAAGTCAGTAGTCAGTAGTCAGTAGTCAGTAGTCAGTAGTCAACAGTCAACAGCGATGCCCTGAGCTCCGTCGAAGGGTCAACAGTCAACAGCGATGCCCTGAGCTCCGTCGAAGGGTCAACAATCAACAATTCCCCATTACCGATTCCCTATGCAGAAGATTGCTCTTTTTGGAACCAGTGCCGATCCGCCTACAGCGGGACACAAAACTATCTTGAATTGGCTTTCCCAAAATTTTGATTGGGTAGCAGTTTGGGCGTCGGACAATCCTTTTAAGTCGCACCAAACTTCTCTAGAACACCGATCGGCAATGCTGCTGTTAATGATTCAAGAAATTAATTCGCCGAGACACAATCTTTGCTTGCATCCAGAACTCAGCAGTCCGAGGACGCTAGAAACTGTGGAACAAGCAAGATTGCTGTGGCCGGATGCAGCTTTGACGCTGGTAATAGGTTCCGACTTGGTGGGTCAACTGTCTCGCTGGTACAAATTTGAAGAATTGTTAAAACAAGTGGAGTTGCTGATAGTACCGCGACCGGGTTATCCGTCAGAACAATTAGATTTGTGGCAGTTGAGGCGCATGGGTGCAGAGGTGGCGATCGCATCTTTGAGTGCTCCCAATGTTTCTTCTACCTCCTATCGGGAAACAGGAGACAGGGAAGCTCTGACTCCGACCATCGAAGATTACATCCATAGGGAGCATTTGTACGCATGGCACGAGGCACAAAAAAGAGCGAAGGTTGCTCGTTAGCTGACTTTAAAGTAGGAGTAGATAATGTTATTTTCTCCGTCGATACCGTGCAGAACCGCTTGTTGGTTCTGTTGGTAATGCGGCAAGACGAACCGTTTATTGATTCTTGGAGTCTTCCCGGTACTTTGGTGCGGCACGGAGAGTCTCTTGAAAATGCGGCTTACCGGATTTTGTCTGAGAAAATTCGGGTAAAAAATTTGTATCTGGAGCAATTGTATACTTTCGGAGAACCGGGGCGCGATCCTCGGGAACTTACCAGGGGCGATCGCTATCTTTCGGTTAGTTATTTTGCTTTGGTTCGGTTTGAGGAAGCTGAGTTAATTGCTGGCAGTGTAGTGGCGGGTGTCAGCCACCGCGTCGGCGGCATTGCTTGGTATCCCGTGCAACAAGTTCCTAAGCTAGCATTCGATCACAATCAAATTCTCGAATACGGATACCGGCGGCTGCGCAACAAACTTGAATACAGTCCGGTAGCTTTTGAAGTTTTGCCGGAACTTTTTACTTTGAGCGATTTGTATCAACTTTATACAACTATTTTGGGGGAAAATTTTTCTGATTATTCTAATTTTAGAGCTCGATTGTTGAAATTGGGTTTTTTGTGCGATACCGGTGTTAAGGTTTCGCGGGGGGCTGGCCGCCCTGCTAGTTTGTACCGCTTTGATGCGGCCGCTTTTGCTCCTTTCAAAAATAAGCCGCTGGTGTTTATCTAGCTGTTCCTTGGGTGACATTCGGGGATCAATTTAGTAACATTAGAATAGAAGCTATTAAGGAGTGCGGGCTATGAAAAACCCTGATGAATGCGCTAATATTCACGAAGTTCGGGAGGAAATTGATATCATCGATCGAGAAGTGATCGACGCTTTGAGCAAGAGATTTAAATACGTCGTCGCGGCAGCAAGGTTCAAAACGAGTGAAGCTGGCGTTAGATCCCCCGATCGCTTTCATGCTATGTTACAGCAGCGGCGCGAGTGGGCTTTAGAATCGGGTTTGAATCCTGATGTGGTTGAAAATATTTACCGGGATTTGGTAAATTATTATATTGAGGAAGAATTGAAACATTACAAATCTGAGTAAAGTTTCCCTATATTCAAATCTAGGACTATAGGAAATCGAGTCCGCGCGGGCGGACTGTTAGCAATATTTATGGTAGTGATGCAGGTAATATGAAAATTGCGATCGCACAACTCAACCCTACTATTGGTGATATCTTTGGCAACTCCAACCTAATTCTGGAGGCTGCAAAAAAAGCGGAGGTTGAGGGCGCAAACTTATTGCTAACACCGGAACTTTCCCTGATCGGTTATCCGCCGCGCGATTTGTTGATCGATCCGAGTTTCATTGCAGCCGCAGGCGCACAGTTGCAGCAACTGGCGCAAGCTTTGCCTCCCGAGTTGGCAGTCATAGTCGGCACTGCCTTACCTAATGCTAATGCGGTTCAACTAGGCGGAAAACCATTGTTTAACAGCGCTGTTTTGTTGCAAGATGGCGCAGTCAAAACAGTTTTTCATAAACGCTTGTTGCCTACTTATGATGTATTTGATGAAGATAGATATTTTGAACCGGGAGAAAACAGCAATTACTTGTCTATTGGCAAAGTCAAAATCGGCGTGACAATTTGTGAAGATTTGTGGAACAATGAGGAGTTTTGGGGTAAACGCAGTTACGCGGGCGATCCTGTTTCCGATTTGGCAAAATTGGGCGTAGATTTAGTGGTGAATTTGTCGGCATCGCCTTACTGTGCCCGGAAGCGGGGAGTGCGATCGGCGATGTTGCAGCACAGCGTCATCCGCTGCGGGATACCGATTATTTACGCTAATCAGGTAGGGGGAAATGACGATATTATTTTTGACGGCAGCAGTTTTGCTGTGAATCGAAAGGGTGATTTGATTCAGGTATTAGCTTCTTTTGAAACGGATTTTGCGGTGCTGGAATATGACGCAGCTAAACAAGATTTATTTGGCAGCGGCGGGAACGGGCAAGATGCCCGTTCCACAACAGATTTGAGTTTTCATCCGGCAGAAGGAGATGCTGAAATTTGGGCGGCTTTGGTTTTGGGAGTGCGAGATTATGTTCGCAAGTGCGGTTTTTCTAAAGTTGTACTCGGTTTAAGCGGCGGGATAGATTCGGCTTTGGTGGCGGCGATCGCCAGTTGCGCGATCGGGCCCGAAAATGTTCTAGGGGTGCTGATGCCTTCTCCTTACAGTTCGGATCATTCGGTTAATGATGCTTTGGAATTAGCCCGAAATCTGGGCATCGCGATCGAACTATTGCCGATCGGCGATTTGATGAAAACTTACGATCGCACTCTCGCCGATTTGTTTCTGAATACAACTTTCGGAATTGCTGAGGAAAATATTCAATCGCGGATTCGAGGCAATCTGTTGATGGCAATTTCTAATAAGTTCGGACATTTGCTGCTTTCGACTGGCAATAAGTCGGAAATGGCAGTGGGTTACTGCACTCTCTACGGCGATATGAATGGGGGATTGGCGGTGATTTCTGATGTCCCGAAAACTCGCGTTTATTCGCTTTGTCGCTGGCTGAATTCTGGGATTGAGAAGGTAAACAATCAGGCAGAGTTGGAAAAGGAAATTATTCCGGTTAATATTATTAGTAAAGCGCCGAGTGCTGAACTGAAACCGGGGCAAGTTGACCAAGATTCTTTGCCGGATTACGATGTTTTGGATGACATCTTGCAGCGGTCGATCGAACATCACGAATCTGCCCAACAAATTATCGCTGCTGGACACGATGAAGCGGTGGTTAAACGTGTAGTAAAATTAGTGAGGCAAGCGGAGTTTAAACGGCGACAAGCAGCCCCGGGTTTGAAAATTAGCGATCGAGCTTTTGGTACCGGTTGGCGGATGCCGATCGCCAAATATTCTTTCTATTAAACGCATCATTAAACGCAAAATGGTTAACATCGACGGTAGTTTCGGCTTCGATTTTCTCCTGGGAACCCTCAGCAACGACACGATTAGAGGATTTGCGGGTAATGATACTGTTCGAGGTTTGGGGGGAAACGATCGAATTTTTGGCGATCGGGAAAATGATTTGCTAGCAGGAAATGAAGGCGCTGATACGCTGTCTGGGGGTCAGGGAAGCGATACAATCTATGGAGGACAAGACTCCGATTGGATGTTTGGCGATCGGGGTAACGATTTGCTAATAGGCGGCGAAGGCGGGGATATCTTGACAGGAGGCGCAGGCGATGATTTATTTGTGATTGAAAGAACCGCCGCCGCATCTACTATTACTGAAGCTGATATAATTACAGATTTTGGCAACGGCAATGATAAAATTGTCTTGACAGAAGGCATGAAGTTTAGCGATTTGGAGCTTTCTGTTTCCGACAACCAAACTATTATGAAAGATAAAAACTCTGGTAATTATTTAGGAGTTGTTTCGGGAAACTCTAATCTGACCGAATCAAACTTTATCTCGCTGTTTGGCGGAATAGATAGGGATCAGCTTTTGCCAATTTCTGTTAACACGATTATAGCAGATCGCGCGATCGGACTGGAAGTGGCGCAAACTCCCCAAGAACAAGCCACAGGTTTAATGTTTCGTACAGAATTACCGGACGACAGGGGAATGTTTTTCCCCATCGAACCCGCGCGAAACGTGCGTTTTTGGATGAAAAACGTGTTAATTGAGCTCGATATGGTTTTTCTGCGGGAAGGCGTAGTGCAGGCGATAATTCCTAACGTACCGCCGTGTTTGGGCGAAACCTGCCCCAACTACGGCCCGGATGTTCCCGTTGACGGAGTTATTGAACTCAGAGGCGGAAGGGCGGCCCAATTGGGACTCAAAGTTGGCGATCGGATTCCCAATTTACCCTAAAAGGTATATGATTTTATCGCAGCATTCAACTTTTGTGCATCCAATGAACCCTATTGAATTAAAAATAATCCCCAGTCAAACTCAAGACGGTTTAGCTTACCAACTTTTGCGCTTGCGAATTGCAACTCAAGACGGTATTATCACACCCGAGGATTTACAAGGTTTGAAACTTCCTCAAAATGTTCAATTCAGCCAAGGAATTGTCATTGAAGGTAGAGGCTCAATTTGGCTGTACGGGTATTTAGTGCACGAATGCCATCCTGCGGCTTGGGTTGGATGTTACGATCCGCGATTAGAAGGTGCGGTGGTGGTAGCGACACACAAGCACGAGGTATCAGTTGGACAGGTATTAAAATTGAGTTTGCCGAGTGATTAAATTAGATTTTTTTGGGTAAATTAACCGTAATATTTGTAGGAGCGGGTTTTACGAACAATCTTTCATTCACCTCCACAATATTTATCAACCCGCCCTCTCCCCATGTAATGTTTATTTGTAATAACTCACATCTTGCACCATTCTCAAGAACGGGCAAGATGCCCGTTCCACAAAAAAAATCATTTCTTGTGGAACAGGCATCTTGCCTGTTCATAAAATGCTTATTGAAAATGGTGCAATATCTCAGTAATAACTGAGATGTTGCACCATTCTCAAGAACGGGCAAGATGCCCGTTCCACAAAAAAAATCATCTCTTGTGGAACAGGCATCTTGCCTGTTCATAAAATGCTTAAGCTGTCGCGCATTTAAATTGTATATTCAGGGCGGGCGGAACGCCCACCCCACAAGAATTTAATTTTTTTTGACAGACAATTTAAATGCAGAAAAGCTTATTGAAAATGGTGCAACATCTCAGTAATAACCTACTTACTATCGCGCGCCCAAAAAACCTTTAAGTTTCACCCTCCCAGCAATACGAAGCACTTCAAAAACTGGTTTACAAGCTGCTGCTACCGTACTTCATCAACCTGGAATAGGCTGTCTATTTAGTGTGCCTGCGTAAGTCCTGAAGGATTTACCTTACAGCCTACTCTATGTGCCACTTGCATAAATCCTAAAAGCTATTACTCTGCTTCACCAATCAGGGTAAATGCAGCCCAATCTCTGGGTTCAGGATGCTTTTTCATCGTAATTAACATTGCTTGTCGCAAAGCTTGAGCTTTATTGGGATTTTGCTGCAACTGGCGATAGAATTCTGCCATTAATTCAGCGGTGGGAGCGTCGGGAACGTACCATAAGGAGACAAGGATACTGGGAACTCCGGCACTAATTAATGAGCGAGATAAGCCAATAACGCCATCACCGGTTACTGTTCCTCTACCTGTATTGCAAGCGCTTAAAACGACTAATTCAGCATTTAATTTTAAATCTAAGATTTCGCTGGAAGTGAGAAAGCCGTCATCATTTCCCGAGGGAGCAAGAGCAATTGCCCCTGGCATCTCTCGCCTTTTAACTTCATTAAGTAAACCATGAGTTGCTAGATGAATAATCCGAGCATTTGACATTTGTTGAGTAATAGCTGTTTTCGTGGCTTGAGGGCCGATCAGTGCTTGAGTATTGAGAAGTTTGGAAATGATTTGGGCTTCCTCCTCGCTGCCAGGGAGTGGTGATAACTGTTGCGGGGGGTTGCCGATTTTAGGCATGGTGGGATTGCCGACCACCAGGATATTTTGGGGAGAAACTTGGCGGACTTTTTGTCTAGCTTGGCGGGTTAGTTGTAAGATTTGAATAGCGGGAGAAATGACGATGGTATGTTTTTCAACGAGGTATTGACCTTGAGCATTTTGTAGGCTAGCAAAGGGAACTAAAAAGATGGATTGATGCGGAATGAAGATAACGGGAGCATTGGGATTGGTTGGTAAGAGGTCAGCGATGGGTTCAATTAGTAATTGATAAAGTTGTTGTAATTTTGGGTTGGCGGTTTGGGAATTACTAGGAGTTGAGCTGGGGCGATTTGTTGCGGGTTGATTGGAGAGATTATTTTCCGATGTACCCAGAGAATCGCGAGTGCCGCGAATCATGTCTGCAAAGACTGTATCTTGTTCGTTTAATCCTCTGCCAGTAGCAGCAGCGACTCTCGTGCTTTCCGTAGCTTGTCCTAGATTAATGTTGAGGGATTTGAGGTCAACGGAGCGAAAAGTAATTTCACCAGTGGGCTTGATTATCCAAATATAGAGAGATTGATTTCCGATTATTGAATACTCGACGAGGGTGGCGTTTTGCTCTTTAGCAATTTGTTGAATTTGCTGGATGTTGGGCGGATTGATGGTGATTTGAGCAGAGGCAGAGGGGGCGAGGCGAGCAGCTAATAACTCTACAAAAGCTCGCGCTCTTCCCCGCTCAGCAATTTCTAACGCTTCCTGAGTTTTATTCTGGGCAATAAGGACTTGTTGTAAAAGTTGGTAAATGTGAGCTTGGGTGTCTATGATTGACACTTTACTGTTACGATCTAATCCAGCTCGCAGAGATTCAAGAACCTTGATTCCCTCAAAGAGTGTTTGCTCGGTTCCTAGGAAATTGCCTTGTTTGTAGAGTGCAAATCCCAGATTGTCCAGAGCAATTACTTCACTGCGGCGATCGGAAATTTCTCGCGCGATCGCTAACGACTGCTTGAGGTATGGAATCGCTTTATCATAGTCACTGAGAGAATTGTAAGCCGTTCCGAGATCCCCGAGCCCACTTGCTTCTCCTTGGCGGTCTTTGGTTTGCCGCGCGATCGCTAAGGCCTGCTGACCATACTCAATCGCTTTAGCAAAGTCTCCTAGATTGCGGTAAGCGACTCCAAGATTTCCCAGCGCCAGCCTCTCGCCATAGCTACTAGAAATTTCCCGCACGATTGCTAAACTCTGCTGATAATATTCAATCGCTTTGGCGTAGTCACCGAGAGTACCGTAAATAACTCCTAAATTGATTAAAACTCCTCCCTCATTTAAGGGATTAGAGGTTTCGCGCGCGATCGCCAAACTCTGTTGATAATGTTCAATCGCTTTAGCATACTCGCCGAGAGCACCGTAAACAGAGCCTAAATTAGTGAGAGCCCGCTGCTCAGTTGAGCGGTCAGCAATTTCACGGGCGATCGCTAAACTTTGCTGACAAAATTCAATCGCTTTGGCATAGTCACCTCGAAGAGCGTAAGGACTTACAATACGGGTCAGAGTTTTCGCCTCACTCGAACGGTCTTTGAGTTCCCGATAAATATTTAATGCCTGTTGCAAAGACTGTATAGCTGCTTCAAATTGACTCGTCTGAGCCTGTTGTTCCCCTTCCTTAAACAACCTGTCAGCTTCAGCTTTCCGGTCTGCATGGTTCTGAGCCAAAAATTGAGGAGAAGAGATTTTGGCTTGAACACTAGGGAGGAAAGGAAATTCGCCGCCACTCACCACGGCTAGAAGTGAGAAGAGTACGGTCGAGCCAATGGTTTGCACTTTCATCGCTTTTACTTCCTCCGTCAGATAAAACACCTGAGCCGATATAGCGGTTATCAACCGCATGAGATACACTCAATAAAGTTCATTAGCGTTTTGGCCTCGCACACAGCAATCCTCTTTCATGAGGGCGAGCAACTCATAACGTTTTAAGGTAGCTCAAAGCTTCGTTCAAAAACTCGCCCATTCGCTAGGGAAAAGTAAAAAGTCTAGCTCCCCTTTCTCACGGTGGCGGATTTTCCTCAACGTTGGTGGGAAAAATTGATGCGATCGAACAACTGCTCGATCAAAAAAATGATGCTACTTTAAAATAGTTATGTCAAGGCTTCCAAAAAAAGACCGGAATCAAAGTCAGTATATGTTATTAACCGAGCGAAAAAAATAAATCTTAATTAAAATTTATCCCTTCACAGGCAAAACGATCGCAAACTCAGTGCCAATTCCTGGCTCCGCATCCACCTCGATGCTTCCGCCATGTTTTTCTACCGCAATCTGGTGGACAATTGCCAACCCCAATCCAGTTCCTTTGCCGACACCTTTCGTCGTGAACAAATGGTCGAATATCTGCTGTTTAACTTCGTCTTTTATCCCGGTGCCGTTATCAGCAATTTTAATTTTAATGTACCCTTCGCCCATTACATCAGTGCAAATTGTGATGCGGTTGGGATTGGCGGCAATTTCACTAAAACTGCGTCCTAAATTTGACTCTTCTAAGGCATCGATCGCATTAGCAAGCAGGTTCATGAAAACTTGATTTAATTGACCGGGAAAACATTCGATTTTAGGGAGATTGCCGTATTTAGTTATCACTTCGATCGGCGGGCGGTGTTCGTTTGCTTTGAGGCGGTGTTTCAAAATTAAAATAGCGCTATCAATGCCTTCGTGAATATTAAAAGGAACTTTGTAGTCTTTGTCGCCTCGGGAGAAGGTACGCAAACTGGTGCTGATGCTGGAAATTCGATCGCACCCGACTTGCATTGAATCAATCATCTTTGGTAAATCTTCCAAAAGATAATCGAGGTCTATCTCTTCGGCATGGTCTGCCATTTCCGATTTCGGTGCAGCGGAGCGATACAATTTTAAGTGTTCTATCACATCTTCTAAACTCCTTTTAGCTTCATTTAAATTGCCAGAAATAAACCCAATCGGATTGTTGATTTCGTGGGCGACTCCGGCGACTAAATTGCCCAAAGCAGACATTTTTTCGTTTTGAACGAGTTGCAGTTGCGCTTGCTGTAAATCTTTTAAAGTTTGTTCGAGCTGTTGGTTTTGCTCTTGCAAAAGTTCCGCTGCTCGCTTGCGATCGGTGGCATCAACACCTAAACCAATAATCCCGATCGTCTCACCCTGGCAATTTTTTAACTGCACTTTCGTGACTTCTAAATAGTGTAGTTTGCCGTCAACAAATTTGAAAGTTTCGCTGGAGTAATGCGGCAAATCTTGGGCAAGGCAGGCGGCATCTGACAGCAGACTGCCCGCTGCATCCTCTCCCAGTATATCTTTGTAATGATCGACAGCTAGGAAAGCGCTCACAGGCACGCCCACATTTTGAGAAAAGGTTTTGTTCAAAAACTGTACTTTACCGCTGGGATTAACCATCCAAATCCAAATCGGAGCGACATCAATAATCGCTTGGAGCATTTGTTTCTGATCGGCAAGCTGAGCTTCGGTTCGACTGAATTTTGCTAGCGATCGCTCTAATTGTCGGCAGTAATCCTGAGATTTTTGATATAGCAGAGCATTTTGCAAACAGATGGCTGCCTGGGAACACAGGAGATTGAGAAGTTGCAGGCGATCGCGGGTAAAAACTCCTGCGGTTAACCGATTTTCCAAATACAAAATGCCGACTAAGTTGCCTCGATCGAGAATCGGCCAACACAACAAGCTCTGCGGTTCGTATTTGAGGATGTATGAGTCGGAATCCCAATCACATTTTTGAGCGATGTCCCGCACAATCACAGGTTTCAACCAGTTTTTAACGCAGTCAACAATTTTGAGGGGCAAAGTATCGATGTTTTCATCGAGTGTTGCGGAGGATAAGTCGATCGGGCGATCGACTCCATAATTGTCGATCGCGCTTGTAGCAGCGATTTCCCATTGATTGCCGTTTGGCAAAATCAGCGCTGCTTTGTCCGATCCTGTATTTGTCATCGCCAGTTGCATCAGTTTGGCAATCAGTCGATCGAGCTGAATTTCACTAGAGAGGGCTTGACAAGCTTTTAGCAGACTTGAAAAATTTCCAAAATCTGAGACGCTAGCCGAAACAGACGGATGAATGGATGGATGAAGCGATTGATTTTGCCCAGCCGGTGTTGGAAAATTTGCTAATGGATTTGCAGAGAGTTTTGCTGGTTCTAAAATCGGTTTTAACAATTGAGGATAGCGTTTTTCTAAGTCGTCAATTTTGGCTTGATCTCCCCAGCGGACATAGCAATCATAGGCATCTATCATGTAGACTCGCGCAATTTTTTCTCTTCCCAATGACAGGTAAAACTTAGCAGTGAGTTCGCAGGCAAGAGCTTCTTCATTCAAATATTCGTTAGCTTTAGCTCCGGTAATAGCTCGATCGTACAGTTCCATTGCTTCTGCTGTCTGCCCCAAAACGCGGAGCAATTCTGCCTCAACCAGATCTAACTTGTGTTGGTAATTTATCGGGGTATGGTGCGCGAATTCTTTGAGTTTTTTCTGACTAGCCCCAACGCGCTTAAGGATTTGTTGGCGCTCCGTCGGTGCGGCACCTGCATAGATTTCCAAATGTGCCAGCGCATCGTAAAAGTCGTGCATCATCGTTACTAGCATTGAAACATAATTCCCAAGATAAGGTTTGCTTCCATTTCCCTGTCGATTGGCTGCGGATTACGGCTCGAATATATCCCGAATCCGTCCCCTCTTTTTGCTAAAATTTATCGGCCTCCATGTGGCAGGTAAAAGTCAAGATCAATTCAAATATTCGGATGTTTCATATATTTGTAAATAACAGGGTGCCGTTCGATCTCGTCGAGAATGTCTGTTCGCTTGAGGACTATTTCGACCGATGCAATTAACGACGGCTGATGCAACTTTATCGTATTTTGGCAGCACCGCCCACCGGAAATCATCCGCCACAACGACGTAGGTTTGAGAATTTTAGTGGCGGGTTGTCGGTCTTTCTCGCGCACAAACCGATCGACAGCCGATCGAGAATCGGTGTACAATTGCGCGATCGGGCGATATCCCGGCACTACCGCAGTCAAATCTACTGCATCTACTATTGCGTCCATATCGGCTGACCTCAACCCAGACATTAACTTCAAAAAAGTTAGTCTATCTATCTTAGGGCATAAAGAGCATAATTTTCGATCGCTGGGTCAAAAATTCCAATTATCTGTGAATGAACAAGATTTTATACTTTGGCGATCGGCATTGCAGCCTGTTACTTACGTATAAGTTTCTGCGGTTAATCTCAAATGCGGTTATAATGAACGCGAAATACCGTAGGAACACGGCAGAAGCGTGTCTACAAAAATACAATGTGTAATTAATTGAATTTAATATAGCTCGATCAATCAAATTTCCTAGATCTGATGTAAAAAGTTTTACCTTAAAAAGTCCAAATATAATATATATAAATTAAAAAAAATCTTTGGTGAAATGAGTAGCACTCCAGCCCCCCCTTTGTTTAAGGGCCCGGCTGTTTCATTATGCTCAAACCCACCCTGCACTCTACTTCCGGGCTAATAGCCCTCCCACGGGTTAAAACTGCATCAAATAGTAATATGCAGTCGTCTTGAGAGGACTTTAGCTACATTCCGACAGGGATTAAAACCCCTGTCGGAATGTAGCTTCCAGAGAAGGAAACAGCGTTATTTGAGATTAGTCGATCGCGTCTGTCGCTCTTTCTGGCCCTCGTTGAGTTCTGTGAAGATCTCGATTCACTTTCTAGCAAATATTGTCCGAGGCATCTTCAGCGTTCTATCTTGCATCTCGTGCTGCATCATTGATATTTTCTTGGCCGCCGCTGGTATTATATCTCAGTGACTCAGTACCCTCTGCTGCTCTTTCTTTTGCTCCCTGCGTGGCTTCTTTAACAATATCTTTTGCTCCCTTCAAGCCTTCGCGAGTGTTTTCTTTAAGATTAGCAAAGCCTTGTTTGGTTTTGTCGCCAAAGTCATCAGCTTTGCGCTGAGCCGTGCGAGCATCTTCCTTGACCTTTCCGCCAATTTGGTCGAGTTTGTCAGGCGCGTCGTCCGCTACCCGCCGCACGTTTTCCCCTACATTGTTGCTAGATTTAGTGTCGATGCGGTGCTGCGCTTGCTCTTTGAGAAGCTGAGCTTTTGCTTCTGCTGATGTTACCTTTTGGTTTCTGGGATCGTCATCGCTGTAGTTGTTCATGCCGCCTTTGTATTCGGAAGTTACAGCCCCGCTAGGCACTTCTTCTCTAATTTTGTCGGCAGTTCTTCCTGCGATCACATCAGTTTTTCCTGCCGTTACATCAGTTTTTCCTGCCGTTACATCAGGGCGACTGCAGGCAGTGCTCACTAATACTAAAATGCCAGCCAGAAACACTGTTAAAATTTGTACAGCTCGAATTTTTTTCAGAAATGCCGTTAGTCTCTTCATAAAAATGCTCCTTTCTATTGTGAGATGATCAAATGCCTAGTGGTTATGTAGATGGCTAGCATTACAAATTGCCAAATTAGGCACTTAAACACTTTTTTAAGTATACGAATAGAAACAGGAGCTTTTCATCTATCCCAAGTTACATTCCTCAAGTTATAGTAGAAGGAAGAAGGAAGAAGGACAAAGGACAAAGGAATTGACAATCTTCGATCTTCTAGAAATTATTCAAAGTCGGCACACCCCGCGCCCGACACGGAAATGTAGTTTCCCTACATCGGTGTTTGATTCTCCGTGCGCGCAGTTGAAATGTTTTGCGTTTTCTGCTCAAAAAAAACCTTCTAGTCAGGAACCAGAAGGAAGGTGGTGTATGATCTCAAGTACAACAAGGTCTTTAATCGCAATTGTCGCGGCACATCCCGATCGCACACATCTGTCTAATGGCTGAAAGTATCTGCACAGTTGCTAAGCATTTTGAATCGCTGTTTTTAGACTCTTGCAGAATTCGCCGATCGCCTCTAAACCCTGTTCTGGAGTTCCTTCAGCCAAGCGTTTGACAAAAGCACTGCCAACAATCGCAGCGTCTGCACCCCATTCTTTCACTTGGCGAGCGTGTTCGGGTTGCGATATACCAAACCCGACGCCGATGGGTTTGTCGGTGACGGTGCGAAGTTCTTGCAGCAACTCTTTTGCTCTCGTTTCTAAGCCTTCGCGCACTCCCGTAACTCCCGTCACACTCACTAAGTAAATAAATCCTTGAGACTGACGGGCGATCGCTTCTATACGACTTTTGGGACTGGTGGGAGCAACTAACAATGTTAGTTCAATCCCTAATTTCTTGGCAGGTTGGATGAGACTGTCGGCTTCTTCTAAGGGCAAGTCTGGTACAACCAATCCCTGAACTCCAGCACTTTTGATTTGCTGCAAGAAGGTTTCTATACCTCGGTACAAAATCGGGTTGTAGTATGTGAAGAGAATGATGGGCGATCGCAAATTCGGACTAACTTTCGCTACCATTTCAAGCACCGCATCTAACGTCGTTCCCCGCTGTAGAGCCCTTGTAGCAGCGGCTTGAATCACCGGCCCGTCAGCTAGCGGGTCAGAATAGGGAACGCCAAGCTCGATCGCATCTGCACCGCTATCATCCAAAATTTGCAGTGCTTTAGCCGTTGTCTCCAAGTCGGGGTCGCCAGCAGTAATAAAAGGAATCAATGCACATTGGTGGTTCTTGCGCAAGGTTTCAAAACAATTAGAAATAGTCATTAGGCAGTTGTCAGTTGTCTGGTGTCAGTTGTCATTATTTATTAGTTATGAGTTATGAGTTATTAGCAACTAGCCACTAACAACTGATAACTGACTAATTATCTTTTTCCTGCTCTATTTCGGCTTGAAGTTGGGCTAATTCTTCAGGAGTGAGTTCATCCAGCCGCTTCTGCAAAACAGCTTCTTTGTAGTCTTGCAGTTGCTGGCTGTAGGTCATATTTTGAGTCAGTGCTCGAAATAAATAAGTCACCAGCCAGCCAATCAAGCCGGCGACCAAAAACAACTGACTCCAAATCCCTGCATTCATGCTGTCGAGTCCGGCCAATTGCAGCAGCAAGTAGATAAACCCACCTGCTGCAAAAAAGCCGATACTGATTCCAATTACGTCAATACGTCGCATTTAGGCTTCTATCTGCCGCCGTTTCGGCCGAAAATTCAAAAATGGAGCTAGGAGAAACATACCTGGGAAGAAGAAGAACATCAAGAAGTACATGAAGCCGCGCTCAAAAGAGGTAGCGACGTACCAGCGGCTGTTGAGGTAAGCGTAGGTGGCCGCGGGTACTACCAGGAGGTAGGCTCCTGCCAAGACGGCGTAAAGCAGTAAGGTAATATACATAGATTTGCTTTAGGGGAATAATAACACGGGTAAGTGAGTTGACAGGCTCCGTTAGCTGGTTAACTATTGTACCGCTTGCGGAGATCCAGCGCGACTTTTGGGAATTTTTTGATTAGGGGTTGCGTAAATTCGGGTTTTGGCTGTAGAATAAAAGGCTGTTGCTGTTAGTGGCTCAAAACCACAGCAGCTTGACCAAAGGGGGGCGTGGCGGAATGGTAGACGCTACGGACTTAAAATCCGTTGACCCGAAACGGTCGTGTGGGTTCAAGTCCCTCCGCCCCCATCCATTTCAATCATTTGTGATTCAACGGTTTCAGATTTATTAGACCTCTTGCAAAAATCCTTTTCATCAATTGATGGGACGAGCTCTCCGGCCCATCCCACAACAGTTATTTTTTCTTGTGGGATGGGCCGGAGAGCCCGTCCTAATTATTTTTGCAAGAGGTCTATTGTCCCAGCAAGAGTTCTGTTTTCCGCTCATCTTTCGCTCAGTTCCGCTCTTGAGAGTGGTCGAGTATTTCAACTCCCTCCGCCCCCATCCATTTCAATCATTTGTGAGTTAATAAGCTGTTGCGGCATTTAACTTTATTTTTTTCGGGCGATGTTCAAAGCCCACCCCACAAGAGTTTTCAGAAAGAGGATTCTTCAAATTAGATGCGCGCCAGCTTATATAGGAATCCTAAATGAGTCGTAAAGGTTTGACCCCACCCCAACCCTCCCCTTATCAAGGGGAGGGAGTAAGAACTTCACAAATGATTTAGGATGGCTATAGTAATTCTTGCAGGATTTGTGGGATGGGCTTCTAGCCCGTCCCAAATTTGTGGAATGGGCTTCTAGCCCGTCCTATATTACGCAGCAACTGGCAAAGTAATCACAAATTCCGTGCCCTGTCCTATTTGAGAATTTACCTCAATTTTGCCGTGATGCTTGGCAAGGATTTGATAGGAAATAGCCAATCCCAATCCAGTACCTTTGCCGATCGACTTTGTAGTAAAAAATGGGTCAAATATCTGTTGGGCACTGGCGGAGGCAATTCCGGGCCCGTTATCCCGAATCTTGACGGTGACAGTATTGTCGGCCGTAATTTCCGTGCTAATCCAAATCGTTGGCGAATAGTCTTTGTCTTCCTTTTTCACCTCCTCCAGCGCATCTATTGCATTGCTAATAATATTCATAAATACTTGATTCAGTTGCGCGGGATAGCACTCAAGCGCAGGCAACTTGCCGTATTGTTTAATAACTTGAATACCTTGTTTGAGTCGGTGATTGAGAATTACGAGGGTGCTATCAATTCCTTCGTGAATGTCGGCATATCTCATTTTTCCGTCGTCCGATCGCGAAAAATTCCGCATGGATACGACAATTTCGCGAATGCGATCGGCTCCCATTTTCATCGAAGAGAGGGTTTTTGGTAAATCTTCTCTGAGAAATTCGAGTTCAATGTCTTCGATGCGCTCTAGAATGGCATCTGGTGGGTTGGGATAATATTCTTGATAGAGAGTTACCAAACCTGCCAAATCTTCGATGTATTGGTTGGCATAGTCAATGTTGCCGCCGATGAAGTTGACGGGATTGTTGATTTCGTGGGCTATCCCTGCAACCATTTGACCTAGAGATGACATTTTTTCGGTTTGAATTAATTGGGATTGAGTTTCTTTGAGTTCTTTTGTATACTCGCTAACTCGCTGAATCAATTGATTGAAAGAGACAGCTAAAACTCCGATTTCGTCGTCGGTTGTGACTGGTACTTGCAGGTTAAAATTTGATTCGCGAGCAACTTGCTGAGCCACATTAGTGACGGTTTCGAGGGGTTGGGCGATCGCGCGGCTCGTTTTGTCCGCTAGCGCGGCGGCGATGAGTGCTGAAATTAGCATACTTCCGAGAATAATTCGGTTTCGCAAATTTTCAGATTCTTCTAATGCTTGGGTTCCTTCCTGTCTGTGAATTTCTACGGTAGAAATTAGGTCAGTTAAACTGTGAGCGAGGTTATCTAGTACGATCGCCTCTTTGCCGCTGCTAGTCCTCAACATTTGTAGCTGTGCGGACTCGATGCTGTTGGGCGACAAATTCCCAACTTCCACTTCTTTTAACTGCAATTTAATTAGCTTACCGTAGTAATCAATGACGAGGGCAGATTTCTTCAATATAGCGTGCAATGCTGCCTCTTCTGTTGCTAGTCTATCGGGATTTTCTCGTGCGAAAGATTCAATTTCTGAAATCAGGATTTTCGCCTGATTGATTTGCCCGAAAAACCGATCTTGTTCGTATTGTAGCGCCACAGTGTTTCCCAAAACGACTGGCAATCTCGCCGCGTGCGATCGGGCTTCAAATACGGTATTTTGCAAATTTTGCAGCATTTGCTGCTGCTGCCCAGCAACATTCACCTGAACTAAAGCTTGCTTGCGAAAGTAGTCTCCCAATTTCAGTCCCGCACCAGTTCCCAAAATCGCTATGCCGATAGCTAAAGCATAGCCATAGCTAATTTTTTGACAGATCCGCAAATGGTTGCATTCTGCCTTTAGCCCAGTTAGATTAAGAGTTGAAGTTTGTAACAAATGTTTGTGAGCATAGTGCTTTTGCTCTACCTTGCTATTCTTGGACTGGCTGTGGGTAAATAATAACATGGGAAGTTCCTCCCAAACAAATTAGGAGTAATTGAGCGAAGAAAAGCAGAATGCACTTATGCTGAACGTCGAAAGCAGTTTTGAGTGTTGAGTTTTGAATTTTGAAATCTTTAGCTCAAAACTCACCCTTCAATACTCAACGCTTCCCCTAGTATCTCTGTTTTTAGACTAAAGTGTTTGTGATCTCTATCAACAATCTATGTGATTATACCCAGATTTACAAAATTTATGGTAACAGCGATTAGTATTTGTAGTCAGTTGGGACACAAGGCCCAACTACCGGTTCTCCCCGTTTTTCTTTTTCTGCCAGTTCTAGGTTTAATTCCAGCACTTTTGCTAAAACATCGTCGCTGTCAGTAAATCCATAAGCTGCTTTACATTCGCGATCGAGCTTAGCATGAAGTTTATAAAGTTGACTTGTTGGCTCTTCAAAAAATTTATTGTAAAGTTGAGTAATTCCCCACTGCTTTGCGGACATTTGTTGAGTGCGGTATTGATGCAATTCGACCGCCGTTGCCCGAATTTGCTCTACTGATTGACGAGTCGGTGTCTGGGGAAATGGGAAAGTTTCAAAGCAGGTATTGTGGGTGTAAGCGATATCTCCTTTGAGAGTTGATTTTTGAGCGTGCATCCAAATTCGGTGAATTTTAGATGAGAGAATGCCCAGAATATAAAAGTCTTCTGACGCAACAACTACTGATTTATCTCCTGGCAGCCAACTAACGGGAGCGGGAATGAAGACAGCCCACTTTGAGACTCTCGGTACGGTGAAGTAGTGAGATAAAGGGGCGATCGCCTTTCTCATTGCTGGTCGTTTTTCGCCATATTTCCACCAATTAAATTTAGTTACTTCTCTGCGGTTTTTATCCCGTTCAGGCTTTACATTAGACCTCTTGCAAAAGTCCCCAACGCCGGGCAATAGTGAGGTGATTGAGAGGAAAAACTGATGACTTACGAACAAG
>NZ_JAUBTQ010000066.1:10820-29354 GCF_036702515.1 Microcoleus sp. BROC3 | reverse complement strand
CATGGAAATTAGTTTCTACCCATTCCCCCCCAGATGTCAAGCCGGATTTTGTTAAGAAAGATGTGAGTAAGGCATAGCTTATTAAGGGGGATTTAGGGGGATCGAGACTTGACTACAAGCAAGATTTATTATGGGTTTAAATATTAAGTTGACACCAATAATCCCAATTCCCTAATCTAAAATCTAAAATCCCAAATCTAAAATCGAATTATGGATATTGTTGAAAGCGTCAAAATGGCCGTCACAACTTTGATGGCAAACAAGCTTCGCAGCACCTTGACGATGTTAGGAATTATCATCGGCAATGCTTCGGTAATTTCTATGATCGGTATCGGCGAAGGAGCTCAAACATTTATCGAGGGACAAGTTAACTCTCTGGGTTCAAACTTGCTATTTATTATTCCCGGCAGTCCTGAAGCGCAAACCCGCCCGGTGATTCCGCCCCAGACTTTAGTAGTGGAAGATGCAGAGGCGATCGCATCTCAAGTTGCTTCTGTCCAAGAAGTCGCACCAACTCTAAATGACAGTCAACTCGTTACTTACCGCAATAAAAATGTCTCATCTTCCATTGTCGGAACTACCCCAGAATTTCTGACAGTCAGAAGCTTTGATGTTGGTCAAGGTCGATTTTTAAGCAAATTAGATTTAGAAAGACAAGAAAATGTGGTTGCTTTAGGATCGGAAGCAGCCGAACAATTGTTTGGCAATACACAGCCAGTTGGTCAATATATTCGCATCAAAAACTCGACTTTTCAAGTGATTGGTGTCATGCAGGCGAAAGGCTCAAGTTTTGGCGATAATCAAGATATGAATGTTTATTTGCCGCTGACAACAATGGCAAATCGAATTGTTGGTCGCTCGTCTCCCTACGGTACAAAAGTAACATTTATTTCGGTGGCCATCAAAGATGAAACTATGATGCAAGCCGCACAATTTCAAATAGAAAATCTGCTGAGGTTGCGTCACAAAATTACTAAGGAGGATGATTTTACTGTCCGAAATCAGAAAGAGTTAATGAAAACTTTGGGCAGCATTACTGGCGGTTTGACGTTGATGTTGGCTTTCGTGGCGGCAATTTCGCTGTTTGTGGGCGGCATCGGGATTATGAATATCATGCTGGTTTCTGTTACCGAACGCACGAAGGAAATAGGATTGAGAAAGGCGATCGGAGCATCTCAGCAGGATATCCTGATTCAGTTTATGATAGAGTCTGTGATTTTGTCAGCGGCAGGTGGGGCGATCGGCACTGGATTCGGTATCGGCGGCGTGCTTTTAGTAGCTGCTTTTACTCCCCTGCAAGCTAGCGTTTCCCCAGTGGCGATCGCACTTGCAGTCGGTGTTTCCGGCAGCATCGGCTTATTCTTCGGCATCGTACCCGCCAAACAAGCTGCTAAACTAGACCCGATTGTGGCATTGAGAAGTGCTTAATTAGTTTGTTGAGGGTTGACGGTTGGCTGTTGACTGTTCACGGTTGACTGTTGACTGTTAGAAAAATAACTCATAACTCATAACTAATAATTCATAACTAATAACTCATAAGAAAGTATGAATTTTATTGAAAGCGTCAAAATGGCTGGTCAAACGCTACTAGCCAACAAAACTCGCAGCAGTTTAACCATGATTGGCATGATTGTGGGCAATGCCTCAGTAATTGCAATGATTGGAATTGGACAAGGAGCTCAAAAATTTGTAGCAGCAGAACTTCAATCCCTCGGTACAAACATATTAATCGTGAGGCCGGGAGTACCGAACGCTAGGCGAAGTGCCACCTCAAGTACGCCTCAAACTCTCGTACTGCCAGACGCTAAAGCGATCGCAACTCAAGTTCCCTCCGTTCAAGGCGTGTCAGCAGAACTTAACAGTTCAGAGATTGTTCGCTACAGCAACAAAAATGTTTCGGCTCTAATTTTCGGCACAATTCCAGAATTTCTCACTGTCCGAAACTTTGAAATGGCTAAAGGGCGATATTTGACGGATCTCGATGTCAGACAAAGCAATCAAGTTGTAGTTCTCGGTTCAGAATTGGCTGAGAAACTGTTTGGCAATGCTAACCCCCTCGGGAAACAAGTGCGGATCAAAAATGTCAGTATGGAAATAATTGGAGTATTGGCGCCCAAAGGGACATCTTTTGGTACGAATTACGATAACTCGGCCACTGTGCCGATCGCCACAATGGCCAATCGTATAGTCGGGCGCAAATCTCCCTATGGTTTAGCTGTCACGTCGATATTTATTTCAATTAAAGATGAATTGCAAATGGACGCAGCGCAATTTCAGGTAGAAAACCTGCTGAGATTGCGGCACAAAGTTACCACCGAAGATGATTTTAATGTCAGAAATCAAAAAGATTTAATGGCAAGAATGGGGGCAATTTCCGGCGCTTTGACTCTTATGTTAACTGCTGTTGCCAGCATTTCCCTATTAGTCGGCGGCATTGGGATTATGAACATTATGCTTGCCTCCGTCAGCGAACGCACCCAAGAAATAGGACTCAGAAAGGCGATCGGCGCATCCCAACAAGATATCTTGTTTCAATTTATTGTCGAAGCTGTAATTTTATCCGCTGCCGGAGGGATAGTCGGTACTTGCGTAGGTATCGGCGGTATCTTGCTTGTAGGTAATTTCACGCCCTTGCAAGCTGGAATCTCACCCGTGGCGATCGCCCTTGCTGTCAGCGTATCCGGTGCAGTAGGCCTCTTCTTCGGCGTCGTCCCCGCCCGCCAAGCGGCCAAACTCGACCCGATCGCAGCTTTGAGGAGTGCTTAATAAATATATACTTACTCCGTTACACAATCCGCGCGTTTTATGCTGGTAAAAAGTATCTTGCTCTAAATATAAAAAAAAACTGTTTTTTTGTGAAAAATTAGCAACATTGCAGTATCTGAGTCAGTTTTAATGTCTGTATATTTACGCATATTCAAAGCGCAAAACTTCATAAAAAGCCCGTTAAATATTAAATAAAGCTTGGTTGTGGCGTTTACTTCTCAACCAGAAAGTTTAATATTATTAAATAAGGGGTAAACACACATAAGCATCTACAGATGGTACGAACCTTTGCGCTTTAATCAAAATATCCAATAAATAAACATGGCATCCCTCACCTCTAGTCCTAAATTTGACTATCTTGAAGGAACC
Organism: Microcoleus sp. BROC3; assembly: GCF_036702515.1. Lineage (NCBI taxonomy): Bacteria > Bacillati > Cyanobacteriota > Cyanophyceae > Oscillatoriales > Microcoleaceae > Microcoleus > Microcoleus sp. BROC3. The sequence continues at coordinate 26,219 of NZ_JAUBTQ010000066.1, read as the reverse complement.
ACCCAACCAGACAGATTTAACGGATTGGATGGCAACGACATAATTTATGCCAACAGCGGAGACGACTATCTCGAAGGCGAGGTAGGTAAAGACAAAATCTGCGGCGACCAAGGCAACGATACGATTGTTGGTGGTGCAGACGACGACATCCTCTGGGGGGGCAAAGGCAGCGACCTAATTAGTGGCGATTCCGGCAACGATCTCATCTATGCGGGCGCAGGTAGCGATACCGTGAGCGCCGGCACAGGCGATGATATCTTTGCCATTGCTAAAGGCAGCGGTGGCCCAACTGTAGCTGCCGCCGACTACATCGCCGACTTCGGCAACGGCTATGACAAAATTCGATTGCTAGACGGCCTCAGCTTTGAAGATTTAAACATCCAGCAAGGCACCGGCACCAACAGCAACAGCACCGTAATTCAAGACAAACTCACGGGCGAGTATTTAGCAGTATTGGCGGGAGTCAACAGCAACACAATCAACCGCGACCAATTCACAAATCAGCTATCGGGAAACCCTGTCGTTGAGTGGAATGGAGTCATGCTGAATGCAGTGCGAACAGCCAGTACCGCGCCTCCCCTCGCCTCCCGCAACATGGCAATGGTTCACGCAGCCATTTACGATGCTGTTAACTCGATAAGCAAAAAATACAGCCCTTACCAGGTCAACATAGATGCACCAGCAGGCACATCAGCAGAAGCAGCCACCGCCGCGGCCGCCCACCGCGTCTTAGTCACCGTCTACCCAGCGCAAGCAGCCACATTCAACGAAGCATACGCATCGTCTTTAGCTAAAATTACCGACGGCAAAGCCAAACAAGACGGGATTGCCCTCGGACAGCAAGTTGCCGACCAAATTATCAGTTCGCGGAGTACAGACGGCATCACGAAAGTAGTGCAGTACACCCCCAAAACCGACCCCGGCAGTTGGGTGCCGACTCCCCCCGCTTTGGCCTCCGCCCTCGCGCCACAGTGGGCCGAAGTTACTCCCTTTGCGATGACTAGCGGTTCTCAGTTCCGCCCGTCGGGTCCGCCCGCCCTTGACAGCGCCAAGTACGCAGAGGAAGTTAACTACATCAAAGAAATCGGCAAAAGTGACAGCCTCACCCGGACTCCCGACCAAACAGCCATTGCCAAATTCTGGGCCAACGGCGCTGGGACGTTTACGCCTCCGGGCCACTGGAACCAAATCGCCGAAGAAACAGCGACTCTCACCGGCCAATCCTTAGAAGATAGCGCCCGCTTGTTCGCCCTGCTAAATTTTGCCCTCGCCGATGCAGCTATTAGCTGCTGGGATGCCAAGTATGAGTACAACTTGTGGCGGCCGGTGACAGCTATTCGCCAAGCAGACACAGACAACAATCCGAACACGACAGCCGACCCCCTATGGACTCCGCTGATAACTACTCCGCCGTTCCCTGAGTACACGTCGGGCCACAGTACCTTTAGCGGTGCAGCAGATGCAGTTATGACCTCTGTATTGGGTTCAGATTTTGGCTTTGCAGATAGGGGAGACAGGACTGTCAACACTTTGCGAACCTTTGAAAACTTCAGCGAAGCGGCCGACGAATCGGGCATGAGTCGCCTTTACGGAGGCATTCATTTCATGAGTGCTAACGTAAATGGTTTAAGTGTGGGTAGAAATGTGGGGAACTATGTTGTCGAGAATTTCTTAGTCTAAGAAACTAGGACTTGGAGATACAGCAGATTCCACGTTTATGAAGCTGTAGGGAGACGGCACTGCCGTCTCCCTACCTACAAACAAGTTTTTACCTTTTTCTTTCCGTTTATTCCAGCAGTTCTACAGTGCCGAGATACCCATCTACTCGGATTTTTTGACCGTCTCGCAAGCGTGTTGTAGCTTCAGAAATATTCATAACTGCGGGAATTTTGTACTCGCGAGCGATTATTGCTCCGTGAGATAGTTGGCCGCCAACTTCGGCGATAATTGCTGTTGCTCCTAATAGCAGCGGTGCCCAACCTGCATCGGTGTAAGGAACTACTGCGATCGCATTTTCTCCTAAATCCGTGCTGGCGGTGCGGCAAATCTTGACAAAGCCTTCGACACGACCAATACTTGCTGGAATTCCCTGGATGATATTAGTTTCAGATGTTGCCAGTTCGATCGCCCTTGTCTGAGAATTTGGCAGCAAATTGCCGTAGACAACAGGGGGAATCGGGCGATCGCGATCGGCTAGCAGGCGATCGCGCCTTTGGCTAATTGTATCATGAAAAGAAACACTCGCGCCGCTGCGAATCCACTGCTGAATTTCGCCAAATTCCAGATAAAAAATATCCCCGCTTTCCTGAAACACCTGCATTGCCAATCCGCAAGCTTCAATCTCCAAAAAAGTCCAGCGCAGGTGAGCCAACAACCGCGCGTAAATTTCGCTAATTTCGTTTTTGACGATCGCTCTTGCCTGACATTTATCTAGTCGCCACTTCTGCCCAAAAGTCAAGCCTAATTTCCGCTTTTCGACTAAATTAGTTTCCGCTTTTTGAGCCATAGTTATTAGCAGTTTTTGGTAAATTTCCGGCTGTTCTCGCCAAGTAGGAACAGCAATATCCGTTCCCACCTCGCTCAAATATCCGTAAACATCAAGCCACTTTTCAAAGTCTGCTTGTAAAGCCGGAGTTTCCGCAAATGTCTGTGCTAAATTTGCGACTGAAACAGTTTCGTCATGCTGCGAAACAGCAGCTTGCCGCAATTTATGAGCCAACTGCTGCAAAGCTCGCACAGAAGCAATTTCAGGAGCGCTGTCATTGTCGAGCCATTCATCTGAAACGCGAAAAATTGCCTTGCGAATAGCAAGCCCGATCGGCCCTAATATATTGTAGTAAGTAATCGGTTTCAGCCACTCCTGAATTTGCTCCGCTCTCTCCAACAATTCCGTTAAATCCGTTGCCGAACTTCCCTCTTTTTTCTCCAGACTTTGGAGTGCGGGGAGGAAAATAGAAGTACGATCGCCCTTAAATTCTGCATTGAGCGCCCTCTCTCGCTGCACCAGACGCCACAAACCTGGCAAAGAAGGCAAAATCTTCCCCAAAGGCGGCTTGCCCATTTTTTGACCTCTGAGCAAAAATTCCAAACCCTGCTCCGGCAATCCCATCATCCGAAAAATTTCGCCCAACAAAGTCGCATTAAAATAGGCGTGAGAACCCAGCAAAGTTGCCGTTTCATTAAAGTTTAAGCCGATCGCGCGATCGCCCAAAACCACCTGAAAAATCTCTCCCCAAACCCCGCAAGTCAGGGGCCGGTTAATCGACCAAGTTAGCGGGCGAATTGCACCGGGAATCACTTCCGCTGCAATAGTGCGCGTCCAAAAAGGCTGCAAATTAGTAATCGGGCGGCTTTGCAAAATCCAAACTTTTTCCCCGTCCCAACTCCACTCTATATCCTGCGGAATTCCGTGAAAAAATGCTTCAATTGCTTGCGCTTGTTTCGCCAATTCTACTATAATCGATTGAGCAATAATTGAATTACTTTGAAGTTCATTTAATTGTTTTTCTAATAATTCCGGTTTACTAAAATCAATTTCTAAGTGAACCGGAGTATATTGTCCGCCGACAACCGCTTCTGCTCCTCCCGGTAAAGCTTCTATAATTACCTGGGAACCACCATCTAAAGGATTGCGACTGAACATGACTCCCGCAAATTGGCTGTCAATATAAGGCTGAATTAATACAGCCATTTGGGTGTCGGGCAATTGTCGCTGTCGCCGGTAAGCCACAGCTTCGGAAGTCCAATAAGACTGGCGACAGCGATTAATTGCATCGAGCAATTCTGCTTCAGTGAAAACAGGGCCAATAGTTTGATATTGTCCGGCGGCAGAACTCGTATCGCCATCTTCTCCCGCGGCAGAAGAACGCACAATCATTCGATTTGGGATGTGGGATTTTAGATTGTGAATGAAAGCATTCGGAATTGACAATTCATCACTATTTCCTCGATGCCCGATGCCCGATGCCCGATGCCCGATGCGCGCTTCTTGTGATAATATCCAACCAGAGGGTACATTAAACCCGGCTCGTTTCAGTTGAGACAATTTAGCGGCTTTATCGCCGCAGATTGCAGCATCTAACGAGTCATCAAGAGAAAACAATTGATCAGATTTAGATAAAGCCATATCATCACCCTGACTGAAATTAATTGCTGCTAACAACAAAGCTAATCCTGCTGCTGCTAAAAATTCGGGCATTGATTGTCGCCACACCCAAACCCAGATTGGGGTACACAGACACCCGCAACGGGAAGCAAATAGTCTCGCCCGATCGCCCTCACCCCACCACCGCTGTGCCAAACCCCACACCACCAGCCCCCAAAGGCCCGATGATACAGCCATCGGCGGCGAAAATACCAAAAGACCCCAAACAGCGTTGGTCACGCCTCCACCTCGGGCGATCGCATATCTGCCCGCAACTAGAGGAATTAACAGGGCGATCGCGATCGCAGGTGCATCCGGGAAGCAAAATCGCCCCGCCAAAACCGGCAAAATACCCCTGGCTATTTCCGCCAACACCGCAGCAATTCCCGCTAATTTCCCCCCGTGAATGAAAGCAGCAGACACGCCCACATTCCCCGTACCCAGGGCCCTCAAATCTCGGCGGCTAAACACTCGCACCGCCCATCCCGTTAGCGGTAAAGCACCCAAGCTGAAACTAGCAGCCAACAGCAATGCTATTGTCCCCAACGGCATAAAACCAGCTCTCCTATTTTCAAGCTCTAAACATTATGACCGCAATTCTGCCAATTTTTCAGCCTTCAGATATATCAACCAAACGTCCTTAGCACTTAAAATAATGTAAAAGTAGAGTAGATAAGGATTTAGCCTAATGATAGATATCAGCTTGACCACTCCCATAGCAGTTGTTGTTGCACCCATCAAGCGAGTAATGATTGAGCTGCTCATGCAGCAGCCAGTGCCGGAATCAAGTGTCAGCTTGACCGCTCCAATAGCAGTTCTTGGTGTTGGCTTTGTTGCCGCAGTTACGATCGGCTCGATCGCCTGGTATAACTCCAAGCGCCCCCCCGGTTGGGAATCCAAAGAACGCCCTGATTTTGTACCCAAAGTTGATAAAGACGATTTGATTGCTGATGTTTCTGAGTCAAAGAAAAAATAGAATAAAGCTGTTTTAGCTCGGAAAAAGCTTTGAGAGGAATAGGAATTACCCTGGCAAATCGATCCGGTAGGGTGCGCCTTGGCGCGCCTTACGCTATGTAGAAAGGCTTTGAGTGAATAGTTTTAATTGACCGAAAGCACTAATGTCAATAAAGGGAGCGCTCATCCCACGATCGATCGCTTTCTTTACATTGATGCAATATATCATTAGATAGATTTAATCATAAAAATTTAGAAGTTGACTACAGCTTTGGAGTTCTCTGGAAATTAAACCTCTTTTGGGGGGCTGCGTTTGAGATATCTCACCACCTCTTCGTAAATTTGACTGCTAAGGCGATCGCCCCGCCAACCATTTTCCCGTTTCCTGTCATCAGTTTATTGTTTTGACGTATTTGCGATCGCTCTAAACCAATGGGGCTGCTTGAGGCTGTGACTCTGTTGCTACGCCTAATTCCGTCCGCTTCAAAACCAGCAGCGTAATATCATCAAATACTTTTTGATTGCCGATATGTCGCCGTAAATCGTCAATCACCGCTTGCTTAATTTCTTGTGCCGACAAATGCCAATTTTGGCTAATGACTTCACACATCGGCTCAACGCCATATTGTTTTTTGTGAATGTCTTTTGCTTCGGTAATACCATCGGTATATAGCACTATCCCATCTCCTAGCTGTAGCTCAATTGAAATCTGACTGATGAACTCAGCAATCTCATCGTGGAGGGCGATGGGGAAGCCTAAATCCATCGTGTCGATACGTTCAACCTGTCCACCGTTTCGCACAATGATTGTTTCTTCATGCTGACCGCTAATGCTGACGAGTCCTTGGGAGTAATTTAAAATCGCTAGGGTGAGGCTTTTGTGAGATTTCATGCGCTCCACGTTTTTGTAAAGGGTGCGGTTGAGCGCATCTAAGAACCGAACCGGATTAGTTTCGCGGATTTCCTTGAGGGTGCGAACGGCGGTTTGCGCCATCAGCATCAAGATACCGCTTTCAAGTCCATGTCCAGTGACATCGCCGATGCCCAGAGTGACAACGCCATCGGTGTTTAAGACATCATAGTAGTCGCCGCCGACTTCATCGGCAGCATCCATATATCCGGCAATATCGAGTCCGTCGATTTCCAGTTCATCAGCATTGGGCAGAATCATTTGCTGCATCTGACGCACGATATCCAATTCCGCACCCATGCGAAGATTGTCTTCCTTGAGTCTCTCGTTTAGGGTATCTAACTTTTGCGCGGATTCCGCCAGTTCCTCTATGGCTTGTTCGAGTCGATCGGATTGTACCAAGATCGATTTATCAAAAACATCAAGCAACTGCCTCAAAGTCGCTACCTGGGATCTAAGCTGCGCTATATCCTGCTCAGTGTTTTTTGTGAATATTTGCTTAGAGACTGTAGCAGATCCATCTTTTTTTTGGGCGAAGACAGATCCTCGATCGAAGGGCAGCAGTGCTGTCTTTACGTTCAGCGCCAGAGTGCTGAACATCTGAACCGTGCTAATAGGAATCTGGACTTTCAAGAACAGGATAATTGCAAACATATTGCCTGAAGGTAATAGACCACCCAACCCCAATACAGACTTGATTCCAAAGGGAATAACAAAGGAGTCCTGGGCGGGAATATAGGGGCTGCCAATCGCTTCAGGTACATAGAAGACGTTGTATTTCCTCTGCTCGATTTCTACCAAAAGATTCGGGTCAGGGTTGATAACTGTTTTTATATCTAAGCCGAGCTGTCTGATGAGTTGTGAGATCATCGGCATCTGATCGACTACAGATTCGCTTGCCAGCGGAATAGCCTTATGTGCAACGGATGTGTGTCTTGAGTTCCATTCCGTTTGTTCTCCTACTGTTGCCAGTGCAGTCATGCACTTCATGGTAGGCCAAGGGGGATAGTCGCCCAACATACTACGGGCATACTCGGCAAGTTCGACTTCTAAGTCTTCATAAGGGTGAGTTTTGAATAAACGGACTAGGGCGCAGGATTTTTCACCAGTTGGTTTAGTACAGAAATTTTCGTAAAGATACCTAACAATTCTGTTACTCGCCTCTTCCATACTTTCAACCCCCAAGCCGAACTGGCGTAGAGCCAACCCGCATTCCGCCATGTCCCTTAAAGTGAATCTCGTCAAGTCGTACATCGGACTTCACTCTAGTAATTGTCATCGCTGCATTTTATACAGAAATTAGCAGTCGCGCTCGTATTTGCCTTGAGCGTAGCCCTCTAAGTAAAATTCTTCATTGATAGCTGGCTGGCTGCCGTCGTATCCCGCTTGCATTCCTAAAGCCATCAGCCAGCCCCGCATATAGGCGATGTTGACTGGATATGCTGGAAATTTGCGATCGTCTCCATCTGAAAATCCTATGTGCCAGTCGTCGTAACTTAAATCGGGTTTTTTATTGGGATAAATATTCCAAGAGGTCAAATAACCAGCCATGGTTTTTAGATTTTAGATTCTGGATGTTGGACAAGCTCGCGCACCAATTCTTTAAATAGCAGCTTGACCGCTTTGGCCGCCACGCGCGATCGCACCAGCCGCACCGGCCGCCCGCTGAGTTTTTCCGCGTCCATCACTTCCCCGAGCCGATCGCCGATGTCGTTAGCCATGCGGCAGCGCGTAATCTCAAGTCTAGTGAAAACCCACTGCCACAAGGCTTTGCGGCACAAATCACTGCCGCCCACCACTTTCGATTTTTGCAAATCGCCGCTGCTTTCCTGGGATGGCGCGTATCCTAAAGCTTTGCAAAATCTCCGAAGCGATAAATGCCGCTTTGTCGGTTTGCCCGATCGCCGACCGGTGCGAATTTTAATCTCGGGCTTGCCATCGGGGGCAAGGTAATTTTCGATCGGAAAGATTTGGGAAAGCAGCAGCGCCTCGACTCTGCGGCCGAAACCGAAACGGGCAAAAACTCGGCGGTACGGTAAAAACTGCGGCTCGGCGACTAATTTAGAGAGTTCAAATTCGATCGCCATTTCTTCCCGCTGCAAGTCGCAGATGCGGGCGGCGTGGCGTCGCACTTCGTCGGTGATTCCCAATCCGATCGACCGCTCGTAGAGCAAATCGTACTTTACAGACTGCCGCTGGCTGCAAAGCCAAGCCCAAAGCAGCGGCACTTTTTCCCCAGACCGCAGCGATTTAATCAGCGCCGCTTCTGGGAACTGCCAGGCTAAATCTTGCCGCGCCCTATTTATGATGGGGCTTTGGACGCGGTTGAGGTGAGCTAGCCTCAAGACTAAGCGGCGGATTTCTACAATCGTGCGATCGCGCATTTGAACAAACCGGCGCGGATTGGATTGATAGTCCCAGCCGTAAATTGCCAGCGCCAGCGCGTCCGCGTCATCGTCTTTATCGGGCAATCCCAAGTGATGCTCGCGGAACGAGCGCAATTCCTTGTGACCGACCAGCCGCACTTCTACCCCGGCGCGGGCAAGTTGGGTTCCCCACAGGGTTTGGTAGTTAACGCCCGTGGGTTCCATTATTGCGATCGTGCTGGCCAAATTTTCCGATCCAATTAGTGCGAGCAATTCATTGATTCCGTGCGCTGTAGCGGCAAATTTGTAAAAACTGTAGCGGTAGTAAAATTCCTTTGGCTCATCAACTTTCTCTGAAATCAGGCAAGCGGAAACTGAGGCTTTGCTGATGTCTAGCCCTAAAATTTGTGTCATTCAATTTTTGTAGGTGAGGTTTCCAAATCCCGCACGCAGCGCTTATGAATCACCCAAAGGCCACAATGAGCCTAATTCACTCTTAAAGCTTCTAAGTGCGCGAGATGTTGCAATTAATTAGGCTGCGACCGAGCTTATGAAGTCCGAAAAGCCATTACAGCTTGGTTCCTTATGAAAGCCCTAAATCGCAGTTATTTTAATTGGCGGTCGGGTTGGAATCGATCCGCGACTCCCCCTTAATAATGGGGAGTTTCGGCCGCTGATTCCGGCGCGGCGCTCGTCAGGCGGTTGTTGCGATCGAATTGGTTGCTACCAGGGCGATGTAGGCGTAGAGGTAGTCAATGTTTTGCATTAAAATCGTTGCAAATTCATCTGTTGAGTAAAGATTTAGCAGGTAGTTTGCAGCGTTGACGTATTTACTCAGGCATCGGTCAGGGGGTTGCTTCCGCAACAGTCCTCTGGCTTTTGCTTCTCTGATTGTGATAAAAACTTCTTGCGTTTCGGCATCGCTAAAGTTGTCAAATTGCTCTTTTGCCGATTTGATTAACTCGGTGATGTGGTGTTTGTTTTTGGTTGGCATGGTAAATTAATAGATGCGAATAGAGGACAGTTAGCCAAGATAGCTCCTTTTAGCGGTTAAGATTGCAACTTAACCGCTATTTTTTAGTTGTTATCCGATGGATGAAAGCTCGAATAAAATACTAGATTAGTCATGCCTTCTTTGCGCATTTTTAGATACCTTTTCAAGCTTTCAGTAATTTTTTTATCATCCATTTCCCCGGTTATGATTTTTACTCCCTCCGACAACCGCTGCATTAAAAATTCAACGTCGGCGTGGCTTAATTTTTGCAGCGTTTGGAAGGCGACCCCCCCGAAAACTGCCGATTCTAAAATCAACCGCTGTTGGTCGGCGGGTAAGTCTGTTAAGTCAAATGGTGCTGGCTGTTCTACATCCAATCCCATCAGCGAATCGCGAGCTTCTTCGCAGGACGCTAGATGGTTGTCTAGCATTCCTGCTAGCTCATCTAGTTCGCGGGCGTTACCTTGGCATTTGAGGATTAAATCGGCGAGCTGGCAGTCGATCGCGATTGTCTCTGCTGTAATTTCGCCGCGAGCGGGGGGATACTTTGCAGCCTCGTTTGTTTCGTTTATTTCGTTTGTCATTCTTTTAAAAACTAGGATGAGTCGGACGCTTTGTCCGATCTAATTGGTGATTTGATAGCTTTTTGAGGGCAAGTTGATAGCTTTTTACTCCCAAAACCTGCTACGCGCTTTGGCTTAGACTGGCGGGCGAATGCTTCGGCCCGATCGCAAATTTCGACTTGTTCGGCCGTCAGTACGTCGGGTTCTCCCTCGGTTTCCTCTGTGTCAAGCGGTTCGCCGTCTGTTGGAACTGCGACGCTGTTGATGAGTTGCTCTAAATACTGGGAGACTGAAAGCCCCGCTTCAAGCGCTTTCTTTTGCAGAGTCTCAAAGGCTTTGCCGCCGATTTTTACTTGCTTGGCTCGCTCTTGGGGTTCTTTGTCGTCGATCGCCTCGGCAATTGCCGCGGCTGTTATCCGCTCGGGCGGTTGACTGTCGAGCACTGCCTGCCACTTCGTTTCTAGCTCGCGGTTTCCTGCGGCGTCGGGTTTGGTGAATTTAACCAGCGGCAGCGCTTGCGATACGGAAGTAGGGAGGATTTTAAACCCGGTTTTTGCAAGTTCCAGGCAAACTTCGGCCGCTTCTATGATGCGCTTGCAGTAGATAGGCGAGCGACCGAGGGCGAGCTTGCAGTATTCGGCAAAGTCTTTAAATTGCCGTTTGTACAAGCGGTTGCGGCGTATGACAGCAAGCATGACGCCCTGTCTTACATAGTCCACAAATGACAGTTTAATCTCGCGGGTTAAGTCGGCTAAGTCGTTGTAAGGAACGGCGGCAAAGGTTTCTTCTGCAAAGTCCAAGAGCGGTTGAAGCTCCGATCGCGTCGGTTGCCAGTTATCTAAAAAGTCAGCAGTGATATCCATTTTTGTAAAGTTTGGTTTGAGAGGAAGCGATCGCCTACGCCTTGAAAGACGATCGCACTTTTGAAGAATGGGAAGAAAAAATTGCCTAATTACAAGCTTCACGCAAGCAGTGATTTACATAGCATCACCTCCCGGGGGAGCTCGCCCGCTTAAAACTGTCGCGCTGCGGGCGAACTTCTTAACGCTGTTTGCCCGATCGTACTTGCCGGCAGTCACAGGCGGAAAGCTGGGCGGTTTGGGCTTGGGCAACCGAGCAAATATCCCTGTGTCAGGCGGTTCGTCGCTGTCGGTTCGTCGCTGCGGGCGATCGCGCCAAGCGTCAAATGTGGGGATGGAAAAGTTGCAGCTGGAACTTTCTCGCATGGATGAAGCTTTTATCGGCGAATTTGGGGCTTCTGGCTCGTACCACTCCTGAGGACACGGTGCCCACTCGCACATCGAATCGTTAGATACAGTAAGGGTTTCGGTGTTTTTAGCATCCCAGAGAGCCATCGCCTCGCGGAACGCATCGAGGGATTTAAAATCGTCGGGGTCTGGCGGCTCGTCGGACCGTTCCACATCAAAATCAAGCAAGCTAAGTTGCCCGGAAGCGTCGGATTGGAAGTGAAAAATTTCAGGCTGCGGCGGGGAATAGCGAGCCAAAAACTCAGCGGATAAAGTGCAGCCTGTCAAGATCGGATTTAGATCAGGAATCTGATCGGATTCAGTTTGCCCGATCGCACTTTCCGTCACTTCTTCATCAGCGGGGGAGTCGGGGATGATGTGCGCTGCGCTCTTGAATAGTTCCAAAAGTTGATGAGCGGTTGAAGTTTTGCGAGTGACACCGGGGGAATTTTTGGTCGCAGGGGCGATCGCGCTTTGGCTCGTTCTTGACTCATTTTCCAGTCGGTCGCGGCCGTTGTCGCCTCGGTTCGGCGGGCTATCGGCTTCGGTGTAATTTTTGAAATCTTCATCAGTGTTCACCACCCAGCCGAGAGCGAAGCCTTCAGAGTCCACCAGAGGAGGATTTATGCAGGAATCAGAATCTTTCCAAAGCGACAAAAGAACCTCGATCCAATCCTGCGGGTTTTCAGATTCCGAAAATGCGTTGCGTTCGGCTGCAAATTTTTTGAGTTGAGGGAATGGCAAGGTGCGAAGCCATCCACTGTACCCCAGTGCATTTTCTGGCTCTCGAACAAGTTTGTAAGTGTAGGCGGGATAAGGGTTTTTTTTGGGGTGAGGACAATTGACACCGGGGGAATTTTCGACTGTTTGTGCGATCGGCTTGGCGGCCGGTTTGGGATAAACGATGCGGCCGAACTTGGATTCGATCGGCTCCTGGACTTGAGGTTCGATAAAACTTTGAAAATAGCTTTCAATCTCAGCATCGTGAGTCTGCCGAAATTCCTCCACGTCGAAGGCGTTGGGGGTAGTTTCAGTTACTGGTTCGAGCGGCTCCTGGGCTTCTTCGACTTCCGCCGCGGGGGAAGCTTCCAGCAGTTGCATCAGCGGGGGATTGATGCCGACAATCGCCTCGATCCAGTTTTGGCGGCAGCGTTTGTCGCCCTCCGGGAGCACGTTGAGCTGGTGGCCTATTTCCTTCAATTCCTTGAGACTTTTCTGTTTCAGTTCGTCGAGCGTGTAGTGCATAAGGGGAAAGGGTGGGATTTACCCACCCGCCAACATTAGGGGTATGCAGTGCGATCTTGTCTCATATGAGACTTTGGTATATCATAGAGTCTCATATGAGAATATGTCAACGTCTCATATGAGAATTTGGTAATCTCTTAAGGAAGGCGTTATGAACACTCAAGAGTATGGTCAAAGTCAAGAAGGCAAAGGAATTGGAGTACGGGGAAGTGAAGGTCAACAAGATGTTCGGCCTTACACCTACGGGAGCGCGGCTCTTTCGGGAGTTAGCGGAGGGATTGGGAGTGAGCTCCTCACAGTTGATCGAGAAGATAGCGCGCCGGGAGCTGGAAATTTCCACCCCTTTGGGGGAGTTCTCGACCAACTCATAGATGACACTCGCAAACAGTTGGTCAAGTCGAATGAGTGCATCGTCTGGTATCGAGAGGAGGTCAAGGAGTATGAAGAGAAGCTCAAGAATTTAGTAAAGCTCAAGGAATTACAGGAAGAACAGTACCAAGAGATGCGGCGTCAGCAAGAGATGCTGCTACAGCAACAGCAGGTAATGCAGCAGCAGTTAATGCAGCAGCAGCAGTTAATACAGCAGCAACAAAAAACAGAGTCATCCACCACTAACGGCGGGGAAAACCTCGCAGAATAATCGCAACAGAAGCCAGCGCCTGTGTCGGGTGCTGGTTTTGCGTTACTAATGACTAATAACTAATAACTAAAGGGCGATCGCTAACTCATGGAACAGGAAGTCACATTTAAGAAATTTGTCGGGGAGATGGCAGCGATCGGTCGCGAACCGTCAGTGATTATCGACATACCCAAAGCGACAGTATTCTCAATAATCTCTACAATCCAACTAGCTTCCCGCCACCCTGGAGCGAGGGCTTCGGCGACAGCAAGGGAGGCGATCGAGGTAGCCCGACAGTGGCAAGTATTGATGTTTCCAGTCGAACAATTTCCCGTAGCGGCCCAATTGCTGGAAGATGGCTGGAACAAAGAGCTTGACTACTAAGGAATTGACCCTTGCTATGACCTTTAATGCGCTACTAATGACTAATAACCGATAACTAATGACTAAAGGACGATCGCACTTATGAACAAAGGCGAATTAGTAGATGCAATTGTGGAAAAGGCTAGCGTGACGAAAAAACAGGCAGACACTGTTTTGAGTGCCGCTCTGGAAGCAATCATGGAAGCTGTCTCTGATGGCGACAAAGTAACGCTGGTAGGTTTCGGCTCGTTTGAGTCGCGGGAACGCAAGGCCCGCGAGGGTCGCAATCCCAAAACTGGCGACAAGATGGAAATCCCGGCAACTGTAGTTCCTGCATTTTCAGCAGGCAAGCAGTTCAAGGATGCTGTTTGTCAGTAAGTAAAACAGTAAGACAGTAAGACAATTTGCCGATCGGTCGTGAAGGGCGATCGTACTAACAATGAGGAAAAAACATGAGTATTAAAGTTGGATCAAAGGTGCAGAGCGTAGATAGCAGATTAGGCCTGATGGCAGACGGCGACACGACAATAGTTGGAACTGTAAGATCTATTCTTCCACGTGGGGGAGGTATGGCAGAAGTTTACTGGCCGACTACTCAGGAGATAACTTACGAGTACGGAAACAGTCTCTATTTAGTAGCAGGTCCCCTCCCAAGTGATTAAGGAAGCGTTAGCGGCGGCCAGTAAGACTGTAAGACACGTAAGACAATTTGCCGATCGGTCGTGAAGGGCGATCGGCTGTAGACAACCACTAGACAGTAAATAGACATGGAAAATTTTGACGTAGATGAAATTTCACGCGAGCTAGAAAGCCTTAAGAATCTGCAAATTTATTTTGATGGCCACGAGGCGAACGCTCTTATCCTAGCGGTGCAAGCGTTGCACCGCTCTAGTTTGAACTGCGAGGAATTAGCCCCGCTGCTGTGTTGTGCTAAAATTGCCGCCCTCAAACTGCAAAGGTTATTTGTGCACTGCCCTACTACTTTTGCGGCTATCGAGCACGGCTGGCAGTTGAGCAGCGGCGAAAACATTCCCCCCGGAGAATTTTAACCTATGAAAATTGAACAAAATCCCGAATCCGGCGAGGTTCATATCAAATTCGAAAATGATGAAGAAGAGTACAACATCGAACAACATCTTGCTGCGCTGATGGAGTTTGTTACCAAACAGGCGATCGAGATTCACAGACTGAGAAAGAGCTACAGAAAAATTGTCGGGCGATTGGATTCGTTGGAAATAAGAAATTTATGACACTAACAACAGAAGAAGCAGTGGCTCTACTGGGCGGAGCTAGAAAAGAACTCCCAGACTCTCTTCCCCAAACCCCAGAGGAGATATTAGAAGCAATGAAGATTGCGTCACACAACTACTATCGCGAAGCGGTCTGCACAAACTGCCACACATTTATCGAATTCATCGGCCTGATTAACGAATACATCAAGATCTGCGAAAGAAATTTTAAGCAGCGGGGAGTCGATTTTACAACAACCAGCGCTCACTGTCCTGGTGAACCGAGACTCCAGATAGAGGAGTGGGAATTGGAATACATCAATGAGAAACTGCGCTGCATATTTCCTAATTTGCAACTTGTGGTAGAAGAAACCTTAGACAGCCGAACAGGTGGAGACAGAGATGATTGTCGCTAATCAACTTTCACTCTTTGACGCTTCGGTCGCGGTGGAGACGATCTACAAAATTGGCGATCGGGTGAAGCTGCGGAAAAAACCGATGGCCGCCTCATATCTCAAGAAAGGCGATGTTATCGAAATTGTGGCCATCCATCCGAGGGACGGCAGTATCAAATTCTGGAATGAACGGAGCGAGCGTTGGGAATTCGTCTATCCCGAAGAAGTAGCCCGCGTTGTTGATTCTGTATCACCAGCCTCTACACTTGCTGATACAGAATACATTGCCGAGGTTGCTGATACAGAATACATTGCCGAGGTTGCTGATACAGAATACATTGCCGAGGTTGCTGATACAGAATACATTGCC
>NZ_JAUBTQ010000066.1:0-10720 GCF_036702515.1 Microcoleus sp. BROC3 | reverse complement strand
GAGGTTGCTGAGGATGATTCTGTATCAAGAGCAATATCTACTTACCAGCCTCGCGGCACGGCCCGCAGTGGTGAATATTTTCGGTTCTCTTATCGCGACGGCTTCAAGATGCGGCACATTCACATCCGGGGCGGCAACACGGATTCCCCGATCGCCCAGGCAAAAGTTGCCGAAGTGCGATCGCTCTTAGCGGCGGGAATTCCCGCAGCTCAAATTGCCGCTACTCTTCGCAGGCTTGCCGACTAACCCAGAGTGCGCCAGGCCCCCCAAGTGCCGTTGTTTTGAGCGCGGAACGAGAGGACTGTTAAAGTGCTGTGAAATTGTATGCAATACAGACCGGCTGATGTCGTGCCCCACAGTCCGTCAATCTGAATGAGGCATCCACTAACACCCGTGGTAGCAGGGAAATTAGAAAAAACGGCGGCGCCGCCGTCAATCCACTTAAACCCTGCAGAAACTCCTTGAATCGCCGTGTTAGCATCTGCGTTACTTCCTCCCCCGGTACGGGGGAGGAGAGAAAGGGTTTTAATAAGTGCTGCTGCAATTTCGCTATCTCGGGCAATCGGCTGAGGTATTTGCGGATCAGTGACGGGATTATTCAGCGGCATCAGATAAGTACCAACTCGGTGACATTGATAGTAGTGGGGCTGCTGGTACTCCGCATCATCACAGGACCTTGCCAAGGAGCGCTTGGTGAATCCTCAAAGTATCCCCCTGGCAACAATTCGGCTGTAAAAGCCGTTGCCGAAACACTTGTACCCAAACTAAATAAGGCGTTGGCGGTTCCGTCGTTGAAAAGTAGCACCCCCCGCCTGTTATTGGCAATACTGCGATCGGGCAAAACCGTAACTGGTGATGTCGTTAATGCAAATTCCGTAATGGAGCTGCCACCAGGAAATTTGGCAACTTGCTGCGGTTGTACTTGGCTCGGATTAAATAAGGTCATTTTTAATTCTAAAAATTATCAATTGCATTTTTCAGTTGAGCATCGGACACTTCTATATATCGCACCAGCGAAGATATGCTCCTATGTCCTGTTATCCGCTGAATTATTTTTATATCGCAGCCTTGTTCGTTAAGTCGCGTAATAAATCCCCTGCGAGCTGAGTACAAACTAAATCCTTGATTTTCCAACCCGGCTTTTTTGACTGCACGTCTAAAAGCTTTGTCTACAGCTTGTCGGCTTAAATGCTTGTCGGCGCTGTAGAGAGATGGAAATAAAAAACCCGTTTCGGGTGGCTTGTAGGCAGCGAGCATTAGTTTTAAAGCCCTGTGCGTGTCTACTTGCCGAGTTTTTCTATCCTTGCGGTTGTAGGCTGGATAAATTACTGTGTCACGCGGTTGACGCTTTGCCACGTCTGCGTAAACGTGATTGACATTTATTCGCAAGATAGCTTCAGGTCTTTCTCCAGTGTACCAAGCCAATGCTAAAAATAATTTGTAAACATCTGCCCTAAACTGGTCGCTAATTTTGTTAAACGTCGTTGGACAAAGCGGCGTAGCTTGTCCTATTCTTAGAATCTTCACGGTTGCTCATTCCAGGCAAACATCTATCAATCAGCAACCATTTAGGCGCTTCATCTAGTGTAACAGCCAAAACCGTTGAATTTTGGTTGTTTGTTTTATTTAAACAGTTGCTAATTTATCTATTTCAGCAACTTCTTAAGTTTTTGTTACCGCAACTGAGGGTAACAATTTGTTACTTAGACTGGAAAAGTAAGATTCTATTTTAATTATTTATGGCGGCTCATACTTCTGGTGCTGGCGCTTCTGTGACCGGAACATCGCACGCTAACCCTCAAGGTTCAGCGAGTAAAGAACGTTACGTGTATGGAATATTGGCACTGCTGGAAGAGGAAGAAAACAACTTAACGAGGGTCGCAGAACGGACGGACAGAATAACAATTACTGCAAACCTTTCAACCAAAACCGCCGCGATCGACCTGCTCTTAAACGTAGCGGCCAGCAATGCAGCGGGTGGCAACACTGTTTACACCGCAGCTCATTACTTAACTGGTTCCACCTTCACTAGCGGCACGAGCGGCAGCAGCAGCGCGCCCAATTTGGCACAAGCAGCAATGGAAGGGGTAATCGCTCTCAAACTAATTGAACTTGACCCCGCACGAAAGCTCAATCCCGACAAAACCGTAATTACCCGCTGCGTTCACACTTTAGCGGCAAGCGGCGGAAGCAATGCCACTTTTAGCGCTTTGCTGGAATTCCCGATCGAAGTAATCAGTTTGCCCGGTGGCGGCAGCGTAATTGAAGGCAAGGTGTTTTTGAATTAATGGCAATGGCAGAAAATCAACTAGAAAACACCAAAACTTTTCGGCGCAGCATTACTAGCGCCGACGGCACGGGCATTATTGAAATCTTGAATTGCGCCGATGCTTTTGCCGAATACAATGCTTTGTCTACTTCTTATTATTTAGGAAAAAGCTTTTACCTAGAAGCTTTCAGCGGCGCTATTTATTTGCCATCCTACCAGCAAGCACCTTTCCCCGAAATATTTCCGGAGATGAATTCAGCAGAGAAAATCGCTGCGATGCTTGCAATTGAAGAAGATTATCCGTTTGTAGGGTTAAGGTTTCACGCTCGCAAGGGTACAGGAGCATGGTCAACTTTAGCAACGGCCAGGTTGCAAAACAAAGGGCGGGAAACAACGATACCTTTCACAATCCCTTATCTGACAATCAACCAATTAAAATTATTAAGCCCCGACGATCGGCTCGGAATTTCTATTATTAATTACGGGCACGGCGTTCTCGGTGTCGGCGATTACATCAACTTAGAAGGCGATTTTAGATTTAATTTAGATTTAATCGCTAAACCCACAATCAAAACGGTCGGGACTGCCTTTCCTTACGGCGCGGATATACCCGCAGGCGTACCTACTCGCTTCAAAACGGCAAATGCCAACCGCGCAATTATTTACGCAACAAACACCGGAAATGCAGACATTTGGATTGCCGGCAATTCTAGCGTCGCAGTTGGCAGCGGTATTTATTTGGCTGCCAATGGTGGAGGCAACTTGACCGAACAAACTTTGACCGGCGAACTGTGGGCGATCGCTCAAGGAAATCCCTCTCGAATTTCGGGAGTAGAAGCGAGCTATGGCTAGGGTGAGCTCTAAATCAGGGCTTTCGCCAAGCGCTACAAGGGGGTCTAGCGAAATCGACCTCGGCAAGGATAGCGGCGTGGATATCGGCCGCAAGGCGCAACCCTCGGTAACAAGCGGTGGCATTGGCGTTACTCAAGAAGTTGCAAATATTGGCGGCATAACTGTCACGGGCGGAGTAAGCGTTGAAGTTAGCCCGATAGCAATTAGCGTCAGCGGCAATCCTTCAGAAAATTCTATTTCAATTAGCGGCAGCGCCGAATTACCGGGCGGGCTTTTAGGAGTTAGTGGCGGAACAACTATAGATACCAGTACAGGGGAAATAACAGGAGGAAGCGTTGGGGGAGAAATCGGAGGATTTGGAATTAATGTTTCTTCTAACAAAGGGAATATAGGAATTGAATTCACCTATCAAATTCCTTTCTCTCCAATAGAAATTAGTTTAGGTTTTGGTTCTCCACCCAAAAAGCCAACACCAACACCAACCCCAACCCCAACACCAACACCAACCCCAACACCAACCCCAACACCAACCCCAACCCCAACACCAACACCAATATCAAACATAAAATGTGTGGGAGGAGAATGGAAAGTTGCTGGAGAGGGCGAACATCACAATCCCAAAACTGGGGAGTATTTCGATCGAGGTACTCAATGGTTCGAGATGGATTTGATAGAAAAAGTTTATATGCAAAGACTTAAAAATATAACTTACAACGCAACTTTTCATCAAGCCCCAGAGTGGGGAGGCGATTACAATCAAGTTTCGATAGAAAAGGAAATCTCTATTGCAAATTATTACTGGGGTGAGAATAATTGGTTAACATCAGAATTGACATTTAACGGTTACTTTCCAAATTTTGCACCCAGCAGCAATCCACAAGAGTCACGATATGTCGGACAGTGGCTTTATATAGCTTCTAATGGTTCAAGTTATTACGCCAATCCAATTGTTTATACAGTTAAAGTTAAATGGGAATTTAAACGCACTAAATTTACAGCGAAACCAAGCTGGACGGGACAACCTTATTCTTTTGAAGGAATAGGAAGAAATTATAAATACACAATAGAGGATTTAATCCCCGCGCCACTTTGTCCGAATGGTTCGCTACCCACTCCCACACCGTCACCGCCTGTTTTGATTGCTCCTTTTCCAAACCCTCCACCAAGGAAAAAGGCTGCTATGGATACTTGCTGTCAAGAAAACCTTAAATTTCTAAGAGCTATTTACACAAGGTTGGGGATTGCTAAATTCCCCGGTCAACTTCCCGCAACTATTATTCAAGAAATTCCCAAAGAAGGCGAAGCGCCCGCAGAACCCGCACAAGTGCCGATCGCCGATTTTGTAGATTTGCTCGACTGGCAGTTTAGGCGCGATGACGAGCGCTGGGGACAGTGGGAGGTACAGATAAATGTGAAGGATGCTGACGTTACTCAAGAAGGCGATCAGGGTAAATCCGTTAAATTTCCAAACTTAGCAGAGTCTGTTGCCGAAATTGAAGGGCAACTGCTGTCATTAACCACCAACATTGATGCGGTGCTTGCCATTGCAACAAAAAATTTAGTCGAGTCTGGGCTTGCCAGACAGGAAGCAATTAAAGGTTATTTAGCGTCAAAGTCTATTATCAAATACATGGCATTTAAAAGCACGGAAATTGATGTCACTGTGCCTTCGTGCTTCACTCCTGGCGCTGAAACAATCCACGAATTAATCGCAGAGTCTGAAATTCACGTAAAGGGATTAGATTACACAGAAAAAGAAACACTACGCGATATCTTTTTAGATTTGTTGCAAGCTGCGGCGGTAATTCGCGCCGTACACTGGCAAAGAATCGACACTAAAAAAGATACAAAATCGCAACTACTAGGGATATTAAAAGGCAGTTTAGATTTGGCAAACTCTATTAACAATCCCGCAAAACCCACAGACGGCGAGGGTAAGCCAAATCCCGCACAAAACTTTGAAGATTTTATCGACAGCGCCGAAAGCGGATTTACGAATACAACGGGAATTACCGACATTCAAAACCCATACGGAAAAACCCCAGACCGCCGCCCGAGGATTCGACAAATCGGCGATAACATTTCACAAGCTGGGAGCGATAACTAATGGCAACTGCACAGGCTATCCCTAAAATAGGGATGATTCTTAAGGATTTGGCATCGCGAAAAATTAGATCGAGTTCTACTGGCGGAAATCTTATTAGAACGTGGTCGGCAAGTGCTATTACCACCTCAAGCAGCGGCGGATTTCTAGAAACTATTATTAATGGAGCCGTGCGCTTTGGTAATTTTTTAATTTCTGCAATTAGTAGCGCAATTTCTTTTAGTTTTACAAAGCTTTGGAGTTGGGTAGTTGGCGGTGTTCAATTTTTGTACAATTTTGACTGGAATATGTCAGATACTGCAATAGACAAACAAGTTGAGGGCTTGTGGAATTCCTTTGGCGGTATTTTGGGCGGTGCAGTTGGGCGGGCGATCGGATGGGTAGGATGCGGGGTAGTTCCGGCAGCGGCAGTTTTTTCATTTAACCAGTCGCTTGGCACTCACTTATTGAAAGAAGTTGGCGAGCAAGCTTTGGACGAGATGTTAGACGCTGCTAGCGAAGTGATAAATGCCGGATTTCGCATGGGGGCGCAAGCAACTTTCTTGTGGCTTTACAAAGATGTGCGACGCGCTCTCAAAGACCCTAACAATATTTTTGGCCAGGGGCTGCGGGCTGTTTTGGGTTCCGGAACTCTTGACAATTGGGGAACGGGCGAATCTTGGACAATTGCCAAAGCGGTAGAGAAAAAAATTGAATCAATTCCTAATGTTTTCTGGCGCAACTTTACAGAGGAGATGCTTGAGGAAGGCTCGGAAGCTTGTATAGAAGCGGGGTTCGCAGTAGCGGGCGGGATTGATGCTTGGCTCGCCCAGCAAGCAATGCAGCAAAATTCTGTGCTTGGAGCCGATCGCACTGTGGAAATTACGCCCGATCGCTCTGCGCCCGACGAGCGAATTATTCTCAGCGGCCCCGAAGCTGTACTGCGCCCCACAATCGTTAACGTGCTTGCAACTCACCAAATGCTCGGCAATCGCGACGTGGGAGTCCTAATTAACGGAACTCCGACAGATGAATACATTACTCCTAGCGTCCAAGAACGCAGCTTGTTTATTGAATTTCGAGAAAAAATTGCCCCCCCGTGGCGAATGCCATCGGGTAAAAGGGTTCGTTGCCGCGAAATTACCATTCCTGATGTTAAGCGCGGATTAACTTGGGAAGAAATAAAACGAGCGGCAAAACAGTACACGAGCGGCCAAAGACTTGTTACTGCAAGACTAAACAACGGGCGGCAAGTTCAATGTTATGCAAGTACGGAAAATGAAGGCCTTCAAAAAATTAAAGAATTGTTAGTGCTTTCAACTGCTGAAATATTGCCCAACGGTGCGCGAGATTCGGGTTACACAGACCCAACGCCAAGACGGCGATCGTTGCCCTACCTTGTTTACCCGACAAAAGCGGTATTGGTTTGGAAAAAACGCGCTGCCGATTTAGAAGGAAGAGAAGATATAGCGGGCAACATTTGGGAAGAGCAGCGAATAGAGTTTAACTTGTGGACAGACGATGCGCCTGTTAACTTGCCACTGCTAGGTTAGGTCTTTTTGAGCAATTAAATATTCTCGTTCTTTTTCTAACTGCAATTGCACCTGGCTAATTGTTAGATTAGTTTCGCGCGCCAACCGTTCCAACAAAATGCCGCGAGGTCTGTAAATGTAAAGCTTTCCCCAACGACCGTTTTTACGGGTTAAGGCTTTTTTGCTGCGAGTGCTCAGTTTTGGGTAAAGGGTTAGATTCATGTTACAAAAATTTACACAGTATCACCGCGATCGTAAGTGCTACGGAGCAACCCTAGGGTTCAGTAATAGCACCAGTATGTCGAAAGTTGCTCACAACAAGCCTTTTAGCCATTGACAGCTTAGGATTGAGCTGATTAAGGTAAAAACACAGCACACAACGATTCTTATAAAAATCTATGTCAATTACCGTTACTCAGTTGACTGCTAATTTACCAGCCGGCGTTACTCTCGATACTACGGCTTATCCTGGCACAGCCCAAGCAATTAAAGTGCTTGTCGATATGCTTGACGCATTTAACGCGACTCAAGCAGCTTTTAACGCAACTGCCCCCGCTGGCACCGACGTGTTATCCCTAGTCGTCGGGCTCGGCAACGAACAAAGCATTTTTTGGCCGCCCGGACAAACTACCACCACAAAAACAGTGCGACCAAAAACTTACACTTTAACGAGCTTTCAACAAACCACCGTAACTGACGTTTATCCAATCGTCGGTTAATTTTTACTACCCAATAAATGGGTAGTAAAAGTTAAATTTCAAGCTAATAAAAACTACTCAAAGAATCAAGAATGGCAATTACTAATATTTACGGGGCAAGAAACCTGCGAGCAGTAAATATGCTTGTTGGAGGCGTTAACGCTTTTTATGTTTTTAAAACGAACGTTGACGCGAGCGAAGTTTCAGAATTGGGGCAAGTACCTGCCGAAACGTTAGTAGGCGGCACGCAACCTGTTTTTGTAGGTACAGGCAAAAACGGACGCCCTAGACCTGCTCGCTTGAAAAAAAAGAAGGAAGGAATTACTTCTCTTTGCTCTACTTCGTCAATAGCGACAGCAATTGCCAGCCGCCGGTGGCAAATTGTAAAACGTCAGGTTTATCAAGGCAAAATTGCTCAAAAATCCGCAGCTTTTGGAACTCCTATCGCCGGAGGCGAAGCGGCGAAAGGTAGTATGTTAGTGGTTGTTACTACATCCGGATTAAATTGGGCATGGAGAATGCCGGCTCAACAATTCAATAAAATTTCAACAGCCGAAGCAACTGCACTAGGGATTACTATTCCCAACACCGATTTAGAATTTCGCAGTTTGTTAGTTCGCGCTGACTTGCCACGCCCAGGACGTGCTTTTAGAAGCCTTTCGACTACTGATGGTACGCTGCGAATTGAAACTTTTATCGGTGACAGCGCTACTTTACCCGCTGGCTGGTCGGGCACCAGCGAGGCTCGTAAATTTAGCATTGACTAAAACAATATGCTGTTGTTACCGCACCATCACGAATTTGCGGAAACGCTCGCTAACTTGCCGTTTTTTTATCAAGAAGCGGCAAGTAGAACTTGCGAGGTTATGCACCTCATCCAAAAAAATCCCAACCATTTGCCGGAAATGGCAAACGCTAACAAGTTGCAAGAATATTTGTTAGGCGGCGAAGCTGATCGATTTGTTGAATACGTTGACGGGTACGCAAACGAACCGACAGACGAACATAATAATTCCTTAGATTTGTGGGAGCTTGGCGACGAATGGCTTGGCTTGATTTAGGAATAGTTTTTCCAGATGAGGTAATTTGGCGGCAAACCAATCAAAACGCCATCGACCAAGATTTGATTTGATTGACCTACGTTTCAACTGGTTTAATTTCGTCAATTAAATCTCGGTTGCTAGTTCGCAGGTTGTGGCAAATAGACGGCGAGTTACCAATTGAAGAAAAAGCAAACGTTATTTACCCGTCGCCTAACCGTACTTTGTTGAATTTGCCAGTTCTTGCCGATTATGTCGAATCGGGTTTAGCAACTTACAAAATTCAGGTTAAAAGGTACTACCCGTTTCGTCGGTCGGTTATTAGCGAGCCGTCATATGCTTTAAAAGTTGAAGTGGGTTAATTGCTAAATTCGTCGTCTGGCGCAAACTCTAAAATAATTTTGACCCGAATTTTACCTGCAACCCAACCGTTTGACCCGATTTTAAGCAAATTGCACCGCGCACCCGTTTTTGTCCACAAATCGAAACCTGACGCAAACACGTAATTTTTCAAAAAACTTGAAATAATTTCTAGGAAATCATGGGTCGTATAAGTTTTATCGCTGCGAGCATGAAGAGTGGCTTGCGGCTCTAACACGTAAAACACATGATTTTCATTGTCCAAGGGTTGAAATTGAGGTTCCATAGTTTTATTGGTAAAAACAAACTAAATTTATCACAATGAAAAACCTTACTGATGTTATTTCGTTAGTTGGGACATTTTTAACCTCGTTAATCAGTCTCATTGTCCTTTGGAACGTAACTAGAGGAGTTTTGACACTTTTGGCAAATATTCAGCGCAAGCTTACTGTACTTCGCAGCTTGTACATAAGTCAACGAGCTGAGGTTCGCGACATCCAAAATTATCTGAAAATTCATCACGATTATCATGTGCGAGGAGGTATACACGAAATTCAAGATGATTTGCTAAACGAATACAACAACGAAAATACGGGATTTTAAGTGGACAAATACTCCTATCGCTTCACTGTTGCAAGTTTAGGCGTGTCAGTAATGATGATTAGTGCCGGATGTCTGGCTTTAGCTATTCAAGACAAAGACCCGATGCTTCTAGTGCCAGTTTTAGGGGCAATCATTCCTGGTCTAATAGGTTTGTTAGTTCCCTCGCCCAAATCATCGCCGCCATCATCAAATGACTATCCACGAAGCTAATCAATTGTTAAGCAACGATAAAGTTAGTCGGCTGCAATTGTTGCAATGCTATGAAAGCCTTTGTAAGGAGTACGGATATGTACAGGGAATGTTAATTGCTAATCTGCGTGATTTAGTATCAGGACAAAAAACACTTGCGGAAATGCAATTACTAATAGACCAATTAAGAGACAGATTAAAATGAATCAACATCATTTAATTTTTACAATGCAATTAGCTCAATCGTCCGAGTTAATTTATGGAAATTTACAGCTTTGTTATCCAGACGGAAGGGAGATCGACTATTTAGCCACTTCCGGCTGCGCTAACTGGCAGCGACCGGGTGACGAGTGGGTAAGAGGGAAAGGGCCCATTCCAGCGGGAAAATATGAAATCCCAACCGAGCCTTACTATCTTGAAACTCGCGGCGTAGAGGGCGATTTTTTTCACATTACGCCCGACCCGGTGGTTTCAGATAAAGGAATTCGAGCCGAGTTGGGCCTTCACTTTGATGCTAATTATCCGGGTAGCGCGGGATGCGTGGTTTTGAAAAATTGGGAAGGGTGGCGGCAATTTTGCGATCGTCTTGCTTCGATCGCAGACAGCGAAGTGAAAAGTTTGCCCCTAACTGTGAAATACTGACATTCGCTATATGTATCGCAAGGAAGCTGCATTGCTACTACATATAGTGTTGTTTATCCCTGATAGGGTTTTAGGTTGATGAGATACATCCCCGCTATATTTCAATCCCTGGTAGGGACGGGGAGGCTGGCATCCCTCAAGACTTGTACAGCGCAAGATTACTGCCAGCCAAATCAATCATATATCAAGATCGAGCGGATCGAAACCTTTGGGCGCTCTTTCGTAGGCTTTTACCATTGCAAGCTGCACGGCGGACCAATCGTCGCCGGGAATGCGCTTGTTTTCCATTCCGGGAGCGTCTTTGTCCACCCACCCAGCAATAAGCTTTGAATCGGCAAAATTTAAGTAGCACCGCAAGCTATATTGCGTCTGAGTTTCGGTTTCTATTTCGTAAAGCCCGCTGCCGTAAAAAATCAAATCGTTACGCTTCTTCATATTATTTCTGGGGATTC
>NZ_JAUBTQ010000065.1:0-29783 GCF_036702515.1 Microcoleus sp. BROC3 | reverse complement strand
TGCACAACTGATGCACAAACCCATCCTAATTTATGGGGATATGGGTAGCTTTAAAAGTTACTTCGCAGCTTTTTTAGGACTGTGCCGGCATTATCTGTATGGTCACAAAATCATCTCGATCGCTGACCCACACTTTCACCAAAATTATGACGAGTGCTGGAAAACTCTGGTCAAGTTAGGCGTTCCCGGCTACGGCGCAAATCAAAACTTTCACGAAGTTGGCGCACAACTTAACGCTATGTACGATCGATTCAAAGTCCGCACTCTCAAAGATGATTGGTTGACCTCTATCTTTGATGAAATGACACAATATGGCTTTGAAGAAGGCACGGTAGAAGCTGCTAGTAAACTAACCCGAAAAGTTGTTGGCGACCCTCGCAAAGCTAAAGAAGCGCCTATCTTCATTGCTCACAACGATACTAACGCTGCTTTCGGCGGTGGAGAAGGTTTTAGCAAATCTGTCAATTCAGGAGTCATCAAACTTCAATTACGATCGAACAGCAAATATCAGCCACTTTTCAAAGGAACTATTTCGGGCATCAAGGATGAAGAAGGAGAGTGCATCAAAGATTTGCCTATTTCTATCTTGCCGGAATGGATACGTCCTGAATGGGTCTATGACTTATTTAATGGCTTTACTTCAGACTCTGATAATCAAGTTATTACTTCAGCCGTTGACCACATAGAATCTCAATCACAATCTCACTCAGAATCTCAACCACAATCTGAAACAGAAAGTCAGACAGAACCGGAAAAAGAATCAGATGTAGAGAGACTAAATCGGGCATTAAATCAGGCGGTGTCGTGGGATTATTGGTTAGCGGAATCAACGCCTGAAGAACTCGATCGACAAATAGGGTTACATCGATCGCACGCTGGTGAAAATTCAGATAATTTACCAGATAATTCGGCAGATAACTCAGGTGAAGAATTATCACCGTTTGATAACCTTATCAAAGCCGAGATAAGTCCAAAACCCTTACCCAGAGAGGATTATCCGGTTATCTGGGATGCGGAAGATTTCTCAAGATTACTGCCAAATGAGTCAGAAATAGCACTTTTTGACCGCATTTTGAAATTATCCGATAAATATACAAGTCCCAGCAAACTCATACAAATCGGTTTGGGTTTCACCCAGGGGAGAAGAAAGCCTCGAAGTTATTCAGATGTAGGTAAAAGGTGTTTTCAATACCTGGTAATGAAACACGGCTCACCTTCTCTGATTGCTAAATACAAGGATTACTTGGAAAAGAGGTAGGTTCATTTCGATCGATATCAAATGTCAGTCAATCAATCACACAAAAACTAGGAGACACAATGCGTAAACCAACAGCAAGCGAATCAGTATTTTTGGCGGGAACATTGACAACAGCTTTATTAGCAACTGGTGCAGTTGTCCCCGACGTAATCCAAGAATTACAAGAAGACGCGAAGCAAACAAGTGAAGAATTGAAGCGCCGAAACTTACCACATCCAGCCGATGTTTTCACTGCTGGATTAATTACAGGTTTGGTTGCTGGAGCGATCGGAGCAACAAAGGTTATATCGGATAAACTGAATACTCCCTAATTTATAACCACAAATAAATCTCATAGTAAAATCACAACTTAAAATGATTGTACTATGAGATTTATGGATGAATTTTACGGATGAAACTTATGAATCAGTTAACAGTTTTCCTGTTAGGTATTTTAGTGGGAGTTTTACTGATATTCTTACTCGGTCAGTTCATTGAGTAGATATTCAGGATGTGGTTGATACTTTCTAGGTTTCTCAACGCGAGGCTGTTTATTACTAAAGAAGCCCCAAACAATTAACGCTATTCCAGCGATAAGCTGACCTTTTTCGTTATCAAGGTATTTACAAGCTACAAGTAATTCGGCAATGCCTGCAACAGCTCCTAAAAGACTGGAGATAAGATCTAACTGATCAACAGTTAGTTTTCTATATCTTAATTTCATAATTAGTAATTGATTGAGTTAGATAGTTGAGTCTGTATCTTCAAATTGTTGTTCGATCGTCTGAATAACATTGCAAGTAGGCATCTGTAACTGTCTTTCAATAGCTTCAAGTCTACAATCTACCGTAATCGCTCGAAGTTTATTCACATCTTGCCATCGTCGCATTTTGTACCCAGCAGTAAGTGCATCACTCTCTTGTTTCTTCATTAAATCATAAGCAAATCTTTCAATCTTATGAGTTAAACTATCCTTAATTTGTCTAGAAGCTAACCAGAAAATATAGGTTGAAGCAACTGTGATAACACCGATCGAAGCAGCAATATAGTCAAGAGTTTCTTGTTTCATTTGTGCATAAATTACTGTTAGCGAGGAGCAAACAATTTATCACCCGGAATAATAGTTGTCGGATAGATAAACTCGGGGTCATGTCTGTATCTTGGGTCAGACATGACTCGATCCATAAAGTCAAAGTGTTCAGTAGAATCGCGACCGACGAAACACCCAGCCCCGGCAGTATGAATATCATCGACTGGATGATCCCAACCGTGGTGCTGATTGATGCCGAAGTAACCCTCATCGATCGCATCACCGGTTCTCATCATGTCCCTATTCCAATCCCGGTGCACTTTGACAAGTCCGACCTGGATAAGAGCTTCGTGGGGGTTAGAGTAGCCGTGAATTCCGACTTGCCATGCCCGATACTGCCCAAAGGCAATTCTGGCGGCTCCATTAGGGTTCATGGGGTTGTCAGTGTAGTAGTAGCCTGGTTCGGTTGTCGCTTCCCAAGCAGCTTCGATCGTCGGGATTCCTTTGTGAAATCCTAAAAGTAGTCGGGCATCGTTGAAATGGTTGGGAGTGTCGGCGTTAAGGGTTCCGTCCGGGTTCATCCCTTCCACATAAATTATGTTTTTTTCTCCCGGTTTCCGAGCCAAGTGATAATTTTTGGCTTCCATATACTTGACAAGTTTTTCAGCTAATTTCATAGTTTTTCAGGATAAGGTTAATTTTTTGAACTCGTTAGGAAGAATTAGGTCAGGGTCTGACCAAAGACCTAATTTCTTACGATTAGCGCTAGCAGTTTCGGTGATAATCCCTTTGAGTACAGCCAACTCTCGAATGTTGTAGGCGAAACGATTAAATGGGACAAAACTTACTCCCATTCCACTTTTGCATTGCAGGATTTGAATGTTGGTTGCCACCGAAATTTTCTCAAGGTAACAATCACATACCCAGCGATCGTATTGGTCTTTTTCGATCGGAATTAAAATTATTGGTTTGCCTGCGACCAACTCCATCAAGGCAGTTTTTGCTTTTTGCGCCCATTCCCAGTGTTTAAGTATTCTGGGGTCTGTGCTATTTATTCCTGACCTTTGAGCTTCAGGAGTATCTATCCATCGTAGTCTTACTCGTAAATCAGCACCTCGAAAGTCTAGGGTTAAAGTATCACCATCAAATATAAATTTTGAAAAACAGTTATATGCAGTTCCTGGAGTAATCATCAGCTCAGCCTCCGAAGTATTTTATTTATTGTAATTTACTTTTTAGGCTGATGAACTGCTATTAGCATTTAACCCAAATAGGTTGAATCCAAAGCCGTTTACTATCTCTCCAGCGCTTACCCTGACCTGATCCTAACACCCTCTAATGCCCTTGTCTCCAGTGGCTACACGGAGAGGAATGAGTTCCTTTTTTTGCGGATAATACCGAGAGAATTTGATAGTTTTTACCCAGCCATCGGGGATATATGACATTAAAAAAACTCCGATCCCTCGGCATAATTTCTTACTTTTAATTTTGATTGTGGAGTCAGTTACAGGCATTAATAACGCTGGTGTCAATTCCCAAATCGAGAGTATATTAATTACCAAATTGCGAATGGGTTGAAGAAAAACTTTATCATCGATCGAAATAGTATATTTGTTGAAGTTTTCGTTTTCATCCTAAATCAAAGTACCATCACTTTTAACACCAGTTTTTGAAGGCCACACAGTTTCATAAGAATCAACTGTGCAAATCTGAAAATATCGACTGTGTTTCAAGGCAAATGGTTTAATTTCGATATTACTCCACTTGCCATAATTCCAGCTTGGATAATCACAATCACTACACGAAACCGTCAGATAATCCACTTCAGTACCATCAGGCGTGTGAATTAAGCCTTTGGGTATGGCTAGCAGGAAACTAGGTAAGGATGGTTGCCAACCTCTCAGGATACCAGGTTTAGCAAGTGCATTTGTCTGATCGAATGCTGTAATTAGCTGCTGGGTCAAGCAATAAATAGGAGCATCTTTGATAAATCAGAGAGCTGTTCGGTAGCTATGGATGAATGCAGATAAATCAACTCTGAAATATTCAACTGTGCAACTTGACAAAGCTACTGAAATAATTCCGCTTAAAGTCTGCCAATTGATGTACTTCGGAGGCATTTTGTAAGCCCGATCGCCCCTAATTTCTTTGAGTAAACCTTTGTAGATATTCTCAAACATTTTCAGGCTGCGATCGCGATTAGGATTGTTTTCGTCAAAGATGATTGATTTTACTTTCATGATTTGGCTTCAAATGTTAACGTAAATGATTCGAGTTCTCTCCGCTGGCATCCGTCTCAAGTTGGCTTTAACTCCATAACTTAGACCGTCATAAACTGCCAACATATAATCTGCAGATCGACTCATTTCAATATCTTGACGTGGATATCGACCTACATCAATGATTTGATGACCGAAACTTAGACCGCTTCCTGTTTCATAAACTTTAACGTTGCGATATTCCAGAACATTTAGGAATGCTAAAGCTAGTTGATCGAAACCCCGATAGTTCCCGATTAAGATGGTAGCATTTAGCTTTGTGATATTATGAATTCGCGTCCACATTTCCGCGTTCATTTTCTCAAGTCTTTCGGTTCCCGTGAGAAATACTTGCATTGATTTAGGCTATAATTGATTTGGTTTTTACTGATCTAATTGACTGTTACAAGCGCGATGTAACAGTCACTTTTTCTGACAACTTTGCTAAATCCTTTTGAGAAGCATGGCAATTCGATCGTACCGATCAGCATGGCAACCGTTATCAAAAATGCCAAAGTTCTTTTGAGAATAGTTGATACCGAGTACCGAGATAATGCAGTAGTGACTGTAATAAGGGAATAATATTGAGCCTAAATATGGCTCCATATATTCCATTTCATACAAAGCTCTGGCGGTTAGTTTTTCATACTGTTGTTGGGTGTTTTGCCCTAAAAGTTCTAAGGTTTGAGTGTTCATTGAGCAAGGGTTAACTAAAAGACTGCTACTCTACAGCGAAGCTCCACGACGATAATAATTAAGTTTTTGGAGTGCTGTAAGTTGCTCGATCGACCACATATTGGCTAACAAGTGACCGATTTCATCGTAAGTTTCGTGAGATTTAGCAGCATCAAAGCCCTGAGTTTTATTGACGATCGAACAAGTGTTGCGGTAATAGCGAAATAATGCTTGTAACTCTGGTTCGATATTGAGTCTGTCCCAGCGTAGTCGGTTAGCTAATCTCAGAGCTGGTCGATCGTCTGGAATATCTAAAGGATGGATTAACCCATAAAAGGCAGCTTCTAAGTCGGAATTGTCAATTTTTGTGAGATAGGGCAGTGACATATTATTGTTCCAAAAGTTCACTACCCTACAGCGAAGCACTATTGACGCTACCTGGCACCACGACTGTAGTGATTTACTTTCCTTTCTTCTGTTTCTTGTTCGATCGACCACAGCTTAGCCAAACGCCGACCAATCTCATCATATTCTTCTATGCGAGAGTGGTAAAAACCATAACCTTGTCCTACATATCCTTCATCACATCCAAATGTTAGAAAGATAAAACATCGATCGTCATAGGAAGGGAACAGTTCACCCAATACGGGTTTAATATGTTCCTTTTCCCAGCGAAGTTTAGCTGTTAATTCCTGAAATACTAAGTCTGCATCAAATCTAGGAGTAGATTCAGGCTCAGGCTCAGGAAAGTTTTGATTTTTCTTGGGAATATGAATCGCCATTTTAAGTCTCCATAACTTACAGCTTTACAGCAAAGCACTATTTACCACGACTGTAGTGATTGATTTTCCTTGTTTCGGTTACTTGGTCGATCGGCCACATTTGTGCCAACCGCCGACCAATTTCATCATATTTTTCTAAGCAATCCCGATAATTGCCATAACCGGGTCCCACATATTTTTCGTCACAGTGAGGAGTGAGAAAGATATAGCAGTAATCTTTGTAATAGGGATAAAGTTCCTCTAACTCTGGCTCAATATTCTCTACTTCCCAAGCTAGTTTTGCTGTATATTTCGCGAACATTGATTTCTTTGGCTTGGATTCTGAAGCATTAGGGTTAGGCTCAGGTTCAGGGGACTTTTGCTTTTTCTTGGGAATGTGAATTGGCATATTAACTCTCCAAAAATTACAGTTTTACAGCTTTACAGCGAAGCACAACTCTAGTCTCTGCCCTATAACAGGACAGAGAGACAGAGTGGTAAGTGTTAAAAGCTATTAGAACGCCGGGGGTGATTGTGATATTGCCTTTCCTGTTTCCGTTGGCGTTCCCGATCGATATGGCAAGGAACGCAAACGCATTCAACTTCTAAATGGTTGACGGCATCGTAGCCCTTGTAGTGGTCATATTCATGGAGTCGTAGCTTGCGGGGCGGTACGCCATCGGGTCCTAAATGACCACAATCCACGCACGGGATATTACGGGCATGGGGCAATCTGTCGCATCTGACTGCGTAATTTACCCGGTTACGGGCTTGGGTTTTGTCGCCATCTCTACCCGGAACCTGGGAAAAGCCTCGGGATTTGCGTATCTCGATCGGAATAGGCTGATACCTTTTTCGTAGCTTGCGGGCGCGTAGCGCATCGAAGGCTCTGCGACAGCTTCTGCAACGGTTGTCTTTGCCGTCCCGCGCATTTTTGCTTTCATTAAACAAGTTCAGCTTTAGCCAGGATTTGCAAGAGAAACACCATTTCAGACCAGACTTAAGATTTTGCTGATATTCTTCAACAGAAATTCCAATCTTGGCAGCAGCGATTTTTTGTCCGCCGACTTTATTGAGTGTCATATTTATTGAAAGATTCTAGGCAGTAGAAAAGAAAAACCTCTGACAAACGATCGGCGCAGGTCAGAGGTTTTTATCAGGCAGGATTAGACAGAGAGAAAAGACGGCAACATTTTGAGCTGCGGGACAGGAAACTGACGAAATCTGACATCTTCGGGAAATTCTTCGATATTCCCGCCTTTTTTATCTTTGAGTATCAGCTTTTCGTAAGTAGTCGCTACTCCTTCGATATAGGTAGAACCGAGAACAGGATTTGAGCCAAGTTGTTTGACAAATATCGCCACGTCTTCAGCGTTTTGACATTGCTTAACCATGAATCGAATCCATTCGAGTTGACAAGCACGTACATCATGTCCAGATTCACCGCCGATAATTACCTGGTGGATCAAATCTAGCCATTCCTTCTTAAGTTTCACGAATTCCAGTAATGGCTCAGCACTCAAAAACCAAACTACTGCTGGGGTTTGTAGCAGATAAGGGATTCGCTCATTAGCAGTTTTCTGATTTTCGATCGTAGTGCCGAGCCAGAGATTCGGAATCGGCCAGACAAATTCTGCCTGGGGTAACTTCAGCTTCCGTCTCAATTCTTCAACAATTTTTCTGATTCGTTCTTTAGCCGATCGGAAATATTCTGGCATCCGCTCTGGGCGTTTTGTGAGCACCTGGAAGGTATGCTGAGGAGCTACCACCATATAAGCAAAAGCTAAATCAAGCCATTCAGTTCTGACCCAATGCCCGAAACAGTCAGTCATGGAAAACATGAAAACTCTTTCGCCTTTTTTCATTTTCACCAACTTTTCCATGACGATCGAGGAGAAAATCATGTTGACTGGGACTGTCCCGGTGTAGGGCAACCCACTGGCAAAGATGAAATAGTTGCTGAGGTTCATTGCCTCGGCGTAACAGTTCGCGCAGCCTGGGCTGATTTTCTCGCACCAGTGTCCGCCGTGTTTGCCATCGGCTTTGACCAAGTGGATTGGATTAGCTGTGATTCCGGTCCATTCAATATTGCTCATGTTTTTCAGGTTGTTGAGGGTTATCGCGCACTAATATGCGCGTATCGCTTGCGTTAATTAATGCGCGTATGTGTATATAGGAGAAGCTTCGGATTGGCTGATTGGATTTGAGATAGGGGGAATGTCGATCGGCTCCATCTCCGTTCGTAGCTGGCGGATGTGAAGCGCATCGAAGTTTTCACAGAAGATAGAGTAGTTTCAGTTCGATCGCCGGATTGATGACGATCGAACTGAACTAAGGTGAACTAAGGTGAACTAAGGTGAACTAAGGTGAACTAAAGTGAACCAAGAAGCTGATTGAGCCAGGATTACTCCCAGCTCAACACAGATTATTTACCTTTAAGTTGCTGTTGCTTGACAGGCTGTTGAGCTTCAATGACTTCAGCAGTGGCATTACCCGGTGCAATGGCTAAATGAGAAGGAGCAGCAGAACCTAAGCACATTGCCTGATTCTCAATGAGTCGAGGATCGGCACAATGAAGGATACCGTTCTTTTCATCATCAAAAATCATTCGAGCAGCTTTGACGGCAGCTTCTTCAAAAGGAGTTGAGATCGGACGAGTCGTGACGGCTAAGTAGAAGTAAGGGCCATAATTGCCTTCACTTTGCACCATCTCGAAACGGAAAATGTTCGAGAAATAAGCTTCTGATGCTTTTCGGAGTGCATATTCGTTGGGATCGCCTTCCATACCTTCTTGAACCCAAGAATTGAATGCTTCACGTCCAAAAGTTTCGACTAAGCCTTTCATCTTGTCCTGAGATTGACGATGGATGAGAAAGGTGCTTAACTCAGAGCATTTTTCATGAAAATGAGTCTTCATTCCTCCGGCGACTGGGATTCCCCAAACTTCGGTAAACTGTTCATTTTCATAGTGAGGTTTGAAACTTAGCGTTTTCTGTGCGATCGCGCAAATTGCCATCTCAACAAATTCACCACGGGTCAAGCCAGCTTTTTCGGCTTTACTGCTGTTCATTCCTTTAGTTTCGCCAGTGACAAACATCCCGAATTCCTTGGAGCAGTTCGCTCTATAACGGCTGGGGATTGTGGGAATGCGAAAAGCGAATCCGTCGATAACAATTGGGTTTTGCATTTGTTTTTGTTTCTGGTTGATTTGAGATTTGTTTCTGTTTCTGTTTTTGTTTCTGTTTAAGTTCCTTTGAAAAAAACTCAATACTTAAAAGCGAAGCAATACAATTACCTTGGCTTTATCTATTAACTTTACCGTAAATTTTGATTGCTGTGGGCGATGCGCTACGCGCCCGCAAGCTACGGCTGACAGCAATCAAAATGACTAAGTTAAGGTAATAGCATCCAATCTTTCATCACGGCAGTAATCTATTGCAGAAGTGAGGATATCGTTAGCTATTTCTAGTCCGAATTTCTCATGGTCATTGTTCGGATTACGAGGAAAAGTGTTTAACATGAAGCCTTTCCCTAGCGGAGACTTAAACGGGAGAAAGTCGAATTCATAGATTTTGTCAGGTTCGATCGAGGGAAATTCTCTCTGTACAGTGACGAAAGTTGAGAGAGTTCCGCCAGAATCATTGATAACAAATCCCCAGACTTCTGTTACTGGCAGCACACCAAGTACAGAATTAATCTTTAAGATTCGGGGATTGATTTTGACGATCGCCATATTGAGCGATGGAAATTCTAAACCTTCTAAAGTGAAGTGTCCTTTAACTCGATTTTCTTTGTAACGAACAAATGGATCTACCTGGAAACTGGATTTATTGACAGAGATTATTGTCATTGTACAAAATAGTTGGTGGAATCAACATCCTAAAGCGAAGCACTTTGAAAAGTACAATCGCTTTAGGTTTATTTTAGCTCTTTAGATAATGAACATAAACGGCTAATGCTGGCACTTTATGTTCAGTTTTATTGAGTGCGATCGCCCGCTGTTTCTCTAAGTTTTCCAAGTACGGAGAACTGAGAAGCGCTTCATGTTTTGTTTCTGCTTCAGCAAGCATTTCCTTCAAATCGTTGATGTAAGCTTGACTGTTTTGGATAGCGGTTGCATTCGATCGACATAAATTATCGTATTCACGGCTGATATCCTCATTGAGCCGAACGACACTAAGATTCTCGTTATCGTAGCGAGTGCGAAGTTGAATAACGATTTTGGCATTATCATCGTTAAAGACTACGTTTTTGCGAGCTTTCTTAGACTCGATAATCTCGAAAGCTTCAAGAATAGCATCAGGTTCGATCGCTTCAGCTTCAACTTTCAACCTTTCAATTTTATTGCGAATTTCAGCAATTCTTTTGAGATGTTCCATGATAGAATTGTTGTGTGGAAATACCTGAACTGAATCACAAAAGCGGTTAGTCCTACGCTAACCGCTTTTTTTGTTGACTATTTGGCTACCAAGTTAAAGCATCTGCTGCTGCTTGTTCTGGAGTGCCAGTAAACTGATCTTCAAGACTAGAATTATCGAATAATCCAGCTTCATGAGCAGCGCCCATTTCTTCATAAACAGCTTCAACATCAAACTCTCGTTCGACGGCATCTTGTAACTCATCAAATGGTAGATGTCGATTGAAATGCTTGAAATCTTTGTTCAGATACCATTCAGGTTGAAGTTCGATCGACTCAAGATGATTCTCAATCCATTTCAGGAAGGCAAACTTAACTTGGTCAGGCGTGAACAAACTGGACTGCTGATGATCTATTGCCTGAAGCCGTTCAACAATTTCATCCAGATTGATAAGTTTGCCGATCGCTTCTAGAAGAATCTGATCTGATGCTTTGCCAAAAAGATTGGATTTGTCCGGTACTTTTGATTGAATTTCTGAGACAATTTGTGTTAGAGTAGTCGGAGATGTGATGGACATATTGTTACCTTTCATTGCTAGTATTCGCGACAGAGTAAAAATCTAGGAATCAGTACCTCTAGGCGAAGCCTTAAACGAGGTACTTTTTTTTGGCTTTATCTTTCAAAGTTGTGAAGTCAAATTAAGCTGAAAAACCTTATCATCAGCTTCAACGACATTGTAAATATCGTTGCTCATGTGTTCGATTTTGGCTTGAAACCAACGCACAAAGGCTAATTTGACATCCGAATCGTCGTACATCTGACAGTCACAGATGCAGCGAGATTTAAGCGTTTGTACGATCGCATCAACATCGAATATCTTTTCCACTTTTGAAAGATAATCGAAATCTTCTTCTGACCAAGTTTGTTGTTGCATTGAGAAACAGAAACGGAACATCACTCCCTTACAGCGAAGCAATATTTGTTTCTGTTTCTGTTTCTCAACTGTTTCTAAAGTGTTTCTAAACTGTTTCTGTTTCTGCTAGTGTTTCTGATGGGGGATTGGCTTTAGCGTAGGAATTGAGGAGATGAAGGAGACTAGCAGCAGCGACAGTAGTGTATTTAGTAGTCTGTGGTCGATGCGCTTCGCGCCCGCAAGCTACGGTTTTGTCAATGCGCTTAATCAAATAGGAACTGTCGGAGATGCGATCGCAACTGGTAATGTCTCCACGCTCGATCGCACCCTTGGCAAGTTTGGCGATCCGATTGTGGAGATGAGTCATCACTAATTTGACTTTCTTGGTTCCTTTCTTGGTCATGTTCCGTTCCTGGTAAAGTTTATGGTTGGATGTTGGTAAGATGTCCCCCCTTGAGAAGGGGGAGACGGGATGAAAGACAGCTAGAACAGCATTAACTGTTGATGAGTAGGTTGAATGATGAGATACTTACGTTCGGCGGGAACGTACTGATAAATGAGCAAATTCTTATCTCTAGCCATCTTGAAAGTAGTAGCAGTTCCTCCGCCCCGATTATGAGGATCGCCACTGAAAACAGCTAAACAGAGATCCGATCGCTTGACCATCCAAGCATTCCGAGCCTGCATGACACCGGGACTGTAATTCTGATAAAGGCAAACTTGCTCTGTTGCTTGTGCCAGCAACTTCTTGTAATGACTTTGCTGACGAGGTTTCCACAGAAGATGTTGGTCAGCGCAAGGAATTACGGCTGTCCATTTCAGCTTATGGTAAATGAAGATTTCAGCAGCTACTTGATCCGCGCCAAGTGCCATGCCCGTAAAAAACTTTTTGACACCTTGCTCAACTGCCATCATGATCAGTTTGTCAACTTCGACCCTGTAACTGTCTGTGATGTAGCGATGCCCGGTAATCATCGCTGTGTTGTATTGTTGTGGCTCAAAAGATTGCGAAAAATCATACTCAGTATCGCGAGTAAGTTTTCGATCGACACGCTGAAGTAACGCTGGAATATTGCTTGCTGGCATGAGTTGTTGACCTGAAAAAGAATCAACAACTCATGGCGAAGCATTACTAATTTTCTTGACTTTGGCTATTGGCTAATAAACTTGTCGAATTGTCAAGTTTAATCTGCCGTTATTCTTCAGTAACTTGGAAGTTTTGGGGAGAATTCTTTGGACTCCGTGATAGGCTAAACGGCTGTCACCGTGGAGGATAAGGACATCGCCCGATCGTAATAGAATGCCGTCGAGTGGATCTTTCCGACTGCGGTTGCTGCCGACAACAAAACTGCAATCGTCACCGAGAGATATTGAAATGATGCAGGGTTTGAGATTCTGCTCAGTATTATCTTGATGCAAACCTAACTTACTTTTGCCATTAGCTGGATAAAAGTTAATTAGACAAGTTTCGGGCTCATAATGAAACTCACCAACTAATTTGGCTAAACTTTGAGCAATCTCAATCAACTC
Source organism: Microcoleus sp. BROC3 (assembly GCF_036702515.1). Classification (NCBI taxonomy): domain Bacteria; kingdom Bacillati; phylum Cyanobacteriota; class Cyanophyceae; order Oscillatoriales; family Microcoleaceae; genus Microcoleus; species Microcoleus sp. BROC3. The sequence continues at coordinate 17,021 of NZ_JAUBTQ010000065.1, read as the reverse complement.
TGTCGGCATTGCTGCGAAGGGCTGGTTAGTTACTGGATTGATGGGTGAATAACGATAACCTTTGCGATCGGATAGCCAGCCAACTTTCCCGCAACTGGTTTGGCTACAGTTAAACTTTTGACCCGTAGGCATCACGGGAATTGTCATCCCGCCATTAACTTTGGCTATATTTCGGGTCATGTCAACGAGATTGTGTTGTTCCTGAACAGAGAAATACTTTTTGAGGTGCAGCATGGTTGATTCCAGATAGGACAAATCAAATCCTTAACGCGAAGCGCTGTTGGTTATCTTCGATCGCTTTAAAAAAAATCTCCAGCGAGGGCTGGAGACTCTTCTATTTGCATTCAGATTTGCGCGAATCCATTTTCTGCTTGATGCGCTGGGGCAGACCCAGAATTGCGCCTTGATAGACTCGATGGCGCTACGCGCCCCGCAAGCTACGAACTCTTGCTCGAAGTGAGCGCCGACCGTGGCACTTTCAATCACCAACAAAGTTTCATCATTCGCTCGGTTGGCGGCTTCAGTCCAGTTGTGAGAACCGGTGATGACTTTGGTTCCATCAACAACACCGAACTTGTGGTGCAGTCGATCGCCAACAGGAAGTTTCGGCATTCCGACCGTTGCCAGTGGTTGACTCCAGGGACGGTTTTCGACTTCCAACTTGCAACCTTCGAGTAGGCTAGCGCCCATCATGTCCATCGCTTCGCTGTAGGGACGGTAGACAAAACTGGAATCAACCAAAGCTCTGATACTAACTCCAGTCTGGGATTTTCTACCCAGTGTATCTGCCAACTGCTGGGCAGAAAAGACGAACAGCGCCAGATTGACGGACTTGGATGAACTGGCTAAAGTCCGATTGATTAATCCATTCGGTGTCTGCTGCCAGGGAGTTTTGCTTGTCGCCGGCGAGAACTGAACTGCGACAGTCGCACCGCCAACAGAAACTCTGGCGATCGCACGGCTTGGCTTCTTGACACCAAACTTGCTGTCTGGCTTTCCGCCGGGGCCGTCCCCCCACATCTGACTGAACTCTTCAGTGAAAACTTTGGCTAGTTCTGGACTTTGCATTTTCAGCAGATTATTGGGATTGCCCCGACTCTCGGCGCTCTTGAAATCGCCGTGAATATCGCTGGTAGTGAAATTGGCTGAAGTGACGATGAGAGTTTTGCCATCAATGACAATGAACTTGTGGTGCATCAATCCGCTGCCTTTGCTGCCGTCAGCGGTATCGTCAATCATGGGGATTCCTGCTTCACGGACGATCGCCAGAGCATCACCGCTGGAGATTTCGGCATCGGAGAGAGAACCGTCTTTATCGGTATCTGCCAGGTGAACGAGTTCTGCATAGCGATCGCGCTCTCGCTTGGGTAACGCTTTCACCTGTGAGGGAGAAAGAGCGACGGGACGATTGTACAGATTTTCGATAATCAACCGAACTTTGATACCGGAGCGATGGCGATGCGCGAGAGCTTGCGCTATCCGAGGCAAGCGAAGTTCCTGAACTGCGACATCGACACTCTCGCGAGCACTGTTGATGGAATAGACCATAAGCTGTTCCAAATCATGACCTGGACGAGTGACCTGACGATATGGTTCTGTGTAGCTAGAAGTCTGAGATTGATTGAAATAAACCTGAAGTGATGGATCTTGAGGCAATGCTGTGACTACTGGAGCTGCGGTAATTTCTTCTGTTGGTTTTGGTTTCATGAATTGATTGCAGGAAACGAAACCAGCGAGAATTAAAACTGCTAAAGCGACGATTTTCTTGTTCATGATATTTTGGGTTGATGAGTAATATTTACGTGGGTCTAAAAAAAAATCTCTAGCACAAGCTAGAGATTTTCTTGTACTTGAACATTGCTATCTACAATCCTTGTCAGTTTTGATGACGACTTCGCCTTGATTGCCCAAAGCTCCGCCTCTAACCAAACAAAACTTCTTTCTTGTCCAGGGATGGCTGAATGTGATTGTTCCATGCTGACCGTAGCTACCACCAATTCCGCTGTTGGTTTCGCTACTCCAACTAATCAAAGTTGCTACATTGCTGCCAGCTCTGCCTGCAACTCTCGCATCAATGCCTCTAAAAGTTGATTCAATCTTGACTCCGCTGGGCAAGGAGATTTTCTCTCCACAAACTCCACCTAAACACTCTGCGATTGCTGCTTTCTCGCCTGTGAAAACTGCAACGCTTCTTACTTGACCATAATTAACAATTGCGTCATATCTGCTTTGCTTCGCTGTCTGAATTAACTGGACATGGGCTGCTGTGACTTTTGCATAACCAATCAATCCAGTAGCACCCAACAAACTAAGCGCTGCCAATTCACCAGCAATAACGATAGATACCAAAGTTTCAGTTAAGTTAGCCATGAGAAATACCTAAATAACGACAGTGAGCTGCATTAACTACAGCTCACTCCCTCATCGCGAAGCGCCCTCACTAAAAAAATTCACCTCGCTCTTTCTCTTTCTCTTAATTTAAAAGCCTCAATATCCATGACGGATATTAAGGCTTTTCTTTGGTATCGATCGGTATTAACTTACTTGATTAGAACTCATCAGTTCTATTGTTGTTGTTGTACTCTTTCTTGTTGGCATAATATTCAGTACGAATCTGCATCAATTCATCTGGCGTATATCCAAGGTCACTAACGAACTTATGGATTTCTGGCAGAACCATTGTATGAATCTTGTACGTTTCCCAGTCACGCTTGAAAACGTCATACAAATCTAAGCCTTTGAGATCGGTATCATTCTCAGCTTTGAACTGTGACCAAGCCAAGATACGAATTGCATCTCTCAAATTGGATGCTTCTTTTTCTGATTTGGTCAAGATATTGATAGCCATGATAAACCTCTAAGTAAAGTACAGAAAATCTAACTCAATCCCTTCTAGCGAAGCCATACAAAACGCTTAACTTCACCATTGTTTCTTCCTTGACCGATTAGTAGATTAAGTCAAACACTTTCGATCGAATCCAAAATATTTAACTTAATCTTATCATTCGCTGATGAACTAACTCACGCTAAAACAAATCGCCAATATCATATTCTTCGGGAGGAGCAGCCACATCGCTAGTATCAGATGAATCGTTGACTTTCCGAATAGGAGTAGCACTAGCCGTAGCTGTAGCCGTAGAAGTAGAACTAGGACTAGGACTAGAAGTAGCACCCGACTTCTTGGAATAATAGGTCGATCGAATGCTCAACAATTCTACCTCGGTAAACTCTAAACTTTTGGCGAAAGCGAGAAGTTCTTCATAAGTATTGTTATGAAGTGTTTCTTCTTTCCACTCTGCCTCAAACACAGCATAACCGCCATATTGCAGATTCTTGAGTGTTTCTTTGTTGGTAGATTTGTACTCTTCCCAAGCAAGAATGCGAAGTGCATCAAGTAACAAACTACGCTTTTTGGCAGTCTTGGACAGAAAAACAATAGCCATGATAAATTCCTTTGGTTTAATGTACAGTGATTTTGGAAACAGGCAGAAAACCTCTCTCATCTCCCTATCGCGAAGCGACCCTAACAGAAAAACTACTGGGGTTCTTTCTTCCGTTAACGATGAGAAAAACAGAAAACCTATCTCAACTCCCTATCGCAAAGCGACCCTAACAGAAAAACTACTGGACTTGTCTTTGCTTTAGCTCTAACTATCGATCGATGATGGAAAGATAAACTAACCATCATCAATCAGTCTTTAAATCAACAGTTAATCATCAGCAAAAGTAGGAGGATAAGGTTGTGCAATGGAGTAGTAGCATTCTCTGATAGTTAACAGTTGTTCGATCGAGAAACCTCTTTCTGCTGCTAGCTCTGTAAGTTGAGTCAAATCCATCGATCGAATCTGGCTCTTTTTCCAGCGACTGTAGAATCTACTGTGACGCAGATTTAAATCTTCACGAATCCGAGGATTTGTTTCACAAACCTCCCATGCGAGCACCCGGAACGCATCACGCAGGCGTAGAGTTTCCTGATCAGTTTCAGTTTGTGTATCTATTTGCATCATGTTTCTGTCCTCTTGTTACTGGTATAGAAAAGGTCATTGAGAAGCTGGATGAGAGTATCTTTGTTATCGATCGCTACCCTGAGTGCGTAAGGAAAGAGCAAATCAGATTCAGTTTCAAAGTGAATTTTGCCACTAAGACTAGAAGGTGCAAACGATACCTGAAGAAAACTCGTTCTAGGAGCTAGCACCAGTTGATATCTTTTCTCGCCTTTCCTTTTGTAAGCAACGTATTGCTGTTTGTTGAATCGTTCTAATCTGGTATTCTTCGCCATCCAAGACTCTGCGATCGAAAACAAATTTGTTCCGCCTTCGATGCTGTGGATGTGGCTAGATATCAATTTAGGTACACCGTCAACAACTTCAAATCTTTGAATCAAGTCGTAAACTATTTTGTCAGGTATGTTAGTTGTGTCAGTCATTTGATTTGCTCACGAATTGGATTAGGTTTATGTTAGTTTCTCCTCAGCAATTGAGTGAGGAGAAACTAAACAGTTGGCTACTTTTGCTTACAACGAATTACTTCAGCAACAAAGTCAGGAGTTAAGCCACGTACTTTAATTTCAAACGGGAAATCTTTAACACGCTTGGCTTTTCTGGCTTCTCCTTCTTTCTTGATTGTGTAACCGCCAACCTTAGCTACAACAGCTAGATATTTAGTAGCCTCAGTTGTCGACTTTACACCTATGTAAGTTATGAAAGATTCAAATCCTGAAGCAGCATCCGGCATTTCTTGCCAATTGAATTGATTATTGGTTGTGCCGACAATGGTGATTCGATCGCTCAATCTTACTACCACGTAACTACCGTGCGGTGATTTTTCGATAACTTCACCTTCAACACCTGCAAAATTCACTTTTTCCATGACTAAGATTCCTTACTAACTAACTCAACACTTCATAGCGAAGCAAAACACTAACAAACCTTAGAAACTATTTCTTGATTTTGTTTCTAAGGTTGTTTCTGATTTTGTTTCTGTAACTAATCTTGTTGCTGTTGTTGCTGTTGTAGTTGTGGAGTAAGGTCAGAAACAATTTGTACGATCGATTCAGCAGAAAGTCCGATTATCCGCATTTCATAGGGTGAATCCTTCAGGTATCTGGGTTGACGAAGTTCTTCATCAGGTTTCCCGCCAGCAAGGATGAGAGTCTTTTTGAGAAGTTTTGCCTCAATAGTCGATCGGACTGCGAGGTAGAGAGTAAACAGATTGGGGTGAAAGCCTTTAACATTATCAGTAGTTTCATCCCAAACAAAATCTTTAGTATAAATGCCTCGGATAACAGCACGTTCTGAGAGTTTGACAAGGAAGTAGCTATTATGTGGAGATAACGCTATGACTGTGCCTTGAATCCCACCAAAGTTTAGTTTTTGCATTTCAGTAATGATTACAGATAATCAATACTTTACAGCGAAGCAAAACGTAATTGCTGAACTTCTTGTATTTGCAAAAGTTACCAAATTACGTTATTCTATAATCAACAATATCAATGCAGCCGGGGGGAAATCAATGCAGAAAAAATATGTACCGCTGTACAAACCAAATCAACTAATCTTAGGAACTGGACAAATCGCAGTAGTCAGCGGATGGATAGACAAAGGTGCGATCGCAAAGAAGCTGGAACCAGAAGAATTTGCAGTGATAGGGCAACTGTACTCAGCAATTAGTGGAATCAATTACATAATCAGAAATCTACTGTACAACCCTCACGTTAGGTATCTGGTGATTGTAAATGCGACAGAGGAAGATAATAAGTCTGGTGCAGCAAAATGTCTGTTGCATTTCTTCCGACACGGGTTTGAACCGCATAAAAGGAATAATGATCCCGATTCAGACTGTTGGAAAATCATTTCAAAAACAGTGGGATACATAGACAAAGAAATACCATTTGAGAATCTGCAACGGCTGCGAGAATCGATCGAATGCCATGAAAAAATAAGCATCACAGAAGCTGTAATCCTAATAAAACAGTTAGCTAAAAAGGTAGAGAAAACACCCGAGCCGGAATGGGCAACGCCGATAACATTCCCCTTGATAGAAACCGTCCCAACGATTTTCCCTGGGCAGCGGTACGGACACCGCATAGAAGGAAAGACGATTGCAGAAACCTGGGTAAAAATAGTTCACCGTATCAAAACCACAGGTGTGTTGCGACCAACAGGTTATGACGGTCAATGGCAAGAATTGATAAATGTCATGGCAGTAGTCACCAATGAACCTGCTGATTTCTACTTTCCACAGCCTAACTATCTGCCGATGGATAGACAATATCTGGAACAATACATACCTTACATACTGGACGATGTACCCTATTACCGCGAAGGCGTAAAGTACACCTACGGGCAAAGACTGCGATCGTGGTTCGGACGCGATCAAATCGAACAAGTCATCGAAAAACTGATCAAAGAAATCGACGCTGCCAGCGCCGTCATGAACATTTGGGATTCTGGCTGTGGCAATTTATTCTCTCGACCCGATGGAGCTTCGGATCATGAATTTCCTGGCAGTCCGTGCTTGAATCATATCTGGGTTCGCGTGGTGGATGATGAAATCTTGCTGACTGGTACATTCCGCAGTAACGATATCTTTGGTGCATGGCCGGCAAATGCGATGGGATTGCGCGCGCTACAGCAACATATTCGAGATCAATTAGCTCGACGATCGAAGTATGATTTGAAAATGGGCCCGTTAATAACAATCAGTCAATCAGCCCATTTGTACGATAATACTTGGGAAACCGTTGATCAAATAATTGCTGACCAATACGCTAAGATTTGCGGTCAGAAGGAATATTCTGACCCAGCCGGGACTTTCTTGATTGAACTTGTCAATGGTCAAATAGAAGTTCAGCAACAGAGTCCGATCGGTGAAACTGTTACCAAATATTCTGGCTCCAACCCGCTTCAGTTAGCAACCCAGATTTGTAATGCTTCTCCGGCTATACTGCCGTTACATATTGCCTATCTGTCGATCGAACTGCAAAAAGCTTCTGAGTGTTTGAAGGCAAATCATCACTACATTCAAGATAAATAATTCCTACTTATCTTGAATGTAGACTTTTACATCACAGCATACAACTCTTCCCTTTCTACTTCTAATTCTAGCTCTAGTTCTTCTAGTTCTAGTTCTTCTAGCTCTACTTCGGTTTCGGTTTCTATGTCTGTGTCTATGTCTATGTCTGTTCTGATGGCAGATGGAACAAAGGATTTATAACGGGCTAGATGTTGCTGTCTGTGGTCGCTAGCAATTCCTTGGAAAACCTCTTTGATACACTTGATGCGTAGATGTTGAAGATTGATTGCACCTTGCGAATGCGCTGCCCAAGTTCCTTTCTGATGCAGATACAGACACATATAGAAACCGTAAGCTGAAAGAATTAATGCTGGACATTTGATGCCTGTGAGGTAGGGTTGAAATTCTTTGACTGGTAAACCTAACTTCTCTTTGCTGCCTTTATTTATCAGCCAGAAATCGGCATCGGCAAAGTTAGTTTTTACAATCCAGGTGAATAATGATGGGTTTTCCATACTTCGCTTTGGGAGTAACATCATCTCCTCAAAACGAAGTATTTCTATTTATCTTTCTTCACTTCACTTCTTACCTGTACCTCTACCTGTACCTGTACCTGTAGCGGACATGACGGTCACATGAGCATGACATGACCGTCACATGAGAATGAGTCAAAAGTTAGACAGCCCGATCGAATTCCCAGGATAAAAGTTTTTCCTCAGTTGTCTGTTCAGTTTCAACAAAATATTCTAAATGTTGAGCAACGGTAACTGAAGGGACGATCGACTTAACTGTAACTACTCCGCAGACGGTCAAATAACGACTACCGACCTGGATGCGATCGCCGTTCTGACATAACGGAAGCTGGCATGACAAAGAATATTCCTTCCTACCATCTACACAAACATAGACACCGCCCCGCCAAACCAAATTCTGGATAGCTGGCAAATCAAACTGATCTGGGTTGGCGATCGGCGCAACTACCTTCTTTCCTGTCGCTGTAACTGTAACTAAACTCATCTCAAAACTCCTTCACGGGTAGAACGTGGGCAAAACTCACGTCCTTACCGCAAAGCGTTTAACTGTTAACCTCAGCTATTTACAGATTAAGTCTGTTCCTGTTCCTGTTTCTGTTACTGTTTTTGTTACGGTAACAGTTTCGATAACTGTTTCTGTAACTGTGGTGGAAGGTGGAGAAGGTTTCCAGGGAGTAAAGATTTCAGTATCCTCAAAAAGCTCTTGAGGACTGATGGTAGAGTTAGGACGCTTCAGGATGCCTTTATCTCGGTAGAATAACTGCTCATCCAAGGCGTAGGCAACAAGTTCGCTGCAAATCCATTTCTCAGGATGATTAAGCAGATTGCCTAACAGTTCCTCCAACTTCCCGGTCAGCAGTCGATCGAGCATCCGTCCAGGGAAAGTTCCTGAGAGTCCTTGGGTTAAGATTGCGCCGAAATCATATTCTTTGCCGATTTCGAGACTGGCTTTGTGTGCGATCGCATAACCTACCGCATCGTTGAAAAATATAGGTTTGCGGAAGAAGATTTGACAGTTAGGGTCATTGAAGTATTTGCTTAGGGTGCAAACCTTGACTGTGTTATTTGCCATATCTGCTTCGATACATTGATCCTCGCCAGCGACAATCAAGGTATGAGTTACATGGATATCGCTTATCAAATCCCAGCCCGTAAAATAAGCGATGCCGATCGATGTTGCGTCCGCTCCTTTGTTGAGGAATCCTATGTACCCAGTTTTATAGTTCTCTCCATACTTGGGTACTATGTCTGTTACTTTGATTGCTGATTTATCGGGACTATCGAGAGATTCTGTTTCTAACATTAGCGTTATACTCTAACTAAATAGCTAGAGTATAACACTCATTTCTATCACTCTTCTATGACTGTTCTATCACTGGATAGGCTGACCAATACCACTCTAGAAAACGCTTAATGAACTGAGCAGTGGGTAAGTCGTAATGGCTGACATACCAAAGGAATAGAGGCTCATCTCTAACTTTTTCACAGAACCGGATTATGTGTCTATTTACTGTTTGAGTTTCAATTTTATTCCACAGAATATGGCGTTTTTCTTCTGCCGTGCTACCTTCAAAGAACGTTGCTATATTAGTTAATTCTTTGCTCTGTTTTCTTGACCAAGTAAATAATGCAACGTTTTTGCCTTCGTAACCAACGCAGTAATGACCTTTGAGAAGGTCTTTGTCAACAGGTTTGCCGTTTCGATCGAAATAGGTTTTCTCGCGTCTGTTGACATCGTAGGGAAAAAGGTTGATGGGATTGATGTGAATTTGTGACATAATTATCCTCAATAAAACTGTGTATAGGTCACTTTCTTATCGCGAAGCGACCCTTGCCAACAGACTTCAACTACCTCCAATTCTGATTATTTTGGTTTTCTTTCCAGTTCGATCGATATTCTCTTTAGTTCCCCGACTGTTGCCATCCCAGAGAGCCAAACCGTAATCGCAAATTGAGCACATTGCTATATCTCGATTGACATAGCTTCCTGCAACTCCCACCGTTTCATATCCTGTGGTGTTTCTCGGTTTTGCGTTACCGTCCCACAAAGCAAAGTAAACCTTAACGTTGAGGTAATTCGATCGACGTAGATATTCTTGGACTAGCTTGTCTACGCCTCCCGCATCACCAACAATTATCGAAAAGTTTAGCTGCATTATTCGATCGATTGATGGTAATCCAGCACTGATATCTTTGATAGAACGACTGCCAGAAATCATTACAATTTTAGTCAGATTAGTCATATTTGTTGGTTAATAACTGCTTCCCAAACACGAAGTGAAAGTGATAGAATTAAAATAAAGTCACTAACATGAAACTAGAATGCGTTGATTTATTTGCCGGAATAGGAGCTTGGGAACTAGGCAGTAGTTTAGTTAACAAAAACTCTCAGATTAAATTAGAGACGATCGAATTCGTAGAAAACAATCCTTACTCCCAACAAGTTCTTAGAACGCACTTTCCAGGAATTCCAATCCATTCCGATATCTGTAACTACCTACCAACCAAAAATAAAGCCGATGTCTTTTTCGTCTCATTCCCCTGCCGAGGCACATCAAGAGCCGGAACCAAAACCGGACTCGTTCATGTTGAATCAAGTTTATGGTTCCAAGCACTCCGCTGCATCATACTCGGTAGACCAAGTTTTGTTCTGGTGGAAAATCCAATCGGGGTTATCGATCGAGGGCTACGAACAATTATTGCCGGATTCAGACTGGCTGATTATCAAACAGAAATTGAAGTTATCAGCGCGTCGGAGTGCGGTGCGCCACACGAGAGACAAAGAGTGTTTGTCATTGCCCACCGTAACGACTTACAGCTCCAGCAACGGCAAGGGTGGACCTGCTGGTCTGACAACATTGGAAAGTACATTACGATCGCAAAATCGTTTATCAGCTACCCAGAAACTAAACCCAGAGCTTTGTCTGTGGATGCTCGGAATCCCTCATACTTGGCTGGAGTGCATTATGACCACTGGTGGAGAATGAATCCACCACCAGTCAGTCCTGGATTAAAGCCGAGAACGCCTGGAAGACGTGAAGCAGTAACTCTAGCTGGTTTGTCGATCTGCGTCCCCCAAGCCACTGTGCCCTTAATGCGTCTCCAGTTCCTCGCTTCTTTACTTCCTCAACATTAGTAATTGTTGCAAAGAGATGAGCAATGTAGAAGAGCAAATCCGTTTGTACCGTCAAGGGCTGTCTTATTCCCAGATAGCCAAACATACCAACACGACAGCAGCAATGGTACAGCGCAGCATCAGAGCCTGGAATCTACATCCTAAGCAAGTAGAACCAGTTACTCAATCTGTTGAAGAAATTCAAGCTCTGAGAGAACGCATTCGTAGCTTGCGGGGCGGAACGCCATCGCTCAGAGCCGAAGGTCTATCAATGAAGGCGATGCGCGAAGCGCCCGCAAGCTACGGTCGGCAAGTCGGCATTGAAGAAATTCTTGTTTATCGACATCTGCAAATTCTGGGATTGCTTTAGCCATTTAGTTAGCCAATAAGTCTAACAAATTCAATTGTTGCCATTCCTCATCGTTCTTTCGATCGATATTTCTGTCGATATTTCTGTCAACTGTTTTAGGACTAACAACAGAACTAACGTGTTTCCAGATATAATTCTTTTTGATGTATGCGATCGTCCGTGGAGACACATCAAACAATATACTGAGTCTTTCAGCGCTTAAATTCGTCTCAAGTAGCAAAACTTTGATTTGAAAGACTTCTTTTTCGGTTAGCTTAGAATGAGGATTTTTAGAACCTTTATTCGAGCGTCCTTTTGCCACCATGTCACTCATATTTTCTTGATGAGTGCCGAGGAATAAGTGCTCAGGATTTACACAAGGCGGATTATCACATTTATGACAAACAAACATACCTTCAGCTATTTCGCCATTGTATATCATAAAACTTACACGAGAAGCATTCATCCTCGTTCTCTTTAGTTTAACTTTTAGATTGAATTGACCATAACCTTTATGATTACGGTACAAATCTGTTATCCAGCAATCCTCTTTGCTGATAATGTGTTTTTCAAACTGTTTTTTGATACGATCGAAATGTTCCATATAATTGTCCATAATTCATCCTACTTCAATAATTCAACGTCAGAAATCCATGAAAACAAGAATCAAAACAGGAAACAGAAACAGAAACACACGAAGATTTTTTCTACAGATAAACAAGGAAGAAAAAGTAAAGGTAAAGTGTTTTATTGCCCAGGTTGAAGGTGTTGAGGGTCATGCTGTCTATTTAGCGATCGAACGAATGGGAGAAGTGGAACTAACAGTAGTTTCTATTCATTCTACAGTAATAAAAGCTTGGAGTGTCGTCGTAGCAGCTAGAAGAATCTTAGAAAGCAGCAGTTACAGCAACCAGCACAGCAACGAACTTATTCTTAAGACTTTCCTTACTGCGCTGCTTGCTGATTCTTCTTCATATCCTGTACAAGATCCTGAAGAAATTCAGATTGATAGTCCGAGAAAGTGGAAGATTTTCAGCACTAAATCCAAACATCCTCACTTTGCCAAGGGGGTTTTTGTCATCGGCACATCACCAACTGAAATTCTAATGCTGGAAGATCAACCCAAAAAGTTAATCTTGTCTAATACCTACATGATGTCTGCTTATATTGCTGATTTTATGAATCAGCACCATCTTGATTCTCTACTTATGACGGATATCAATCGCTTAATCCGTGAAGCCCAGAGAGCTTTTTCTTCAACCAAACATCACATTGTTTGTTCTTTCACCCCTGCTGAACTTCTTGAATGGGCTTATAAATAATCCATTGCCATTACTCGCTCAAACTCTTTGACGACATAGTTCATAAACTTTGGGTTTCGATCGAACAACTTGGAAAATCTCTCAGGCATACTACGAAACCCTTGCCCTACCAGTTCTTCTACCATGAAAAACACAGCGTAGCCGAAATAATAAAGCTTAGGAGCTATATCACCCTCTGCTGTTAAACCTTCTGTTGATATGTACGATTTCTCATTTTCATCCACATACTGAACAAAATAGAGGATTCCGCCACTTTTCAGCTCTATGAATTCTCTATTATTCTCAGTCAAACTTCCATTCGGTCGATCGAGCTTAAACTCCCTATACATTGATTTTCCTAACTCGTTCATCTCCACCAAGCGGTTATTTAGTCTCAGATTTTCTGCTTGGATTCTCAACGTTTCTATTATCAGATCCGTGTTGTACTTTGTTAATTCCGTATTCTCGATCAACAATTCCGTATTCTCTGCCAACAAACGCTCATTTTCCTTGGATAAATCACTGTTATCTGACATAAAAACTCTCAATTATTTATTACATTATAGCAAGAATTAAGGTTGCAGGTAGCTTCGCTTTTAGGTTTTGATGTTCTTTTTTTAAGTTAATGATAGTAACAGAAACAGAAACAAAACGTGTAGTGAATATTCATTGTGATGGTGCTTGTTCAGGAAATCCGGGACCGGGTGGTTGGGCTGCATTACTCACGATTCCAGGTACAAAGAAAGAGAGAATGATTAGTGGTAAAGCTGAGACAACCACTACTAACAATCGCATGGAGCTGACAGCAGCGATCGAAGGATTGAAAGCGCTCAAAAAGCCCTGCAACGTAACCCTGTTCTCGGATTCCACTTACGTCATCTATACTATGACCAAAAAGTGGAAGCGCAACGCCAATCAAGATTTGTGGGAAGAACTTGATAAGTTAGCAAAAGTTCATGAAGTAACATGGATCTGGCTAGCTCGAAACTCTACTCCTGAATTGACTGAGTGCGATCGGATATCGAAACAGGAAAGTACCAAGTAATCCTAAGCAGATATAAGGGCAGTAGTAGGCAGTAATAGTATGATTTGAACTACAATATTGGTTATCGTTCATTCAAATCACAATTCTGATTATGCCTACTACTGCTGATGCAATAACCGATGTCTGGGCAAACTTTCAATCGTTAACAGGCGTAAGTGAAGTCAAAAAGATAATGGATGCTCCCCAGGAATGGGTACTGCAACAACCACTAACTCAAGGATTATTAGCTCATCCAGTAGGGAAAGCTATTCTGAGTTGGCTTCAGTCGTCACAAAATGTCTTGGCATTTCCTATGTTGATAGGTCAATGCGGAACCGCATTCTTGGAAACATCCCACGGCATAAACAGAGCTTACAACAGCAAACTTTATGACAATTTAGCGGGTGCTGGTGAAAGAGCGTTGGCTGCACTAACTTCTACCAGTACAGAGAAAGGTATCTATGGCGATGTCATAAATGCTTTCAACAGCAGCTTAAATCTGCCAGAACTGTCCAAAACAGGAGTAAAAATTGATTACGCGATGGGTGAAGCTTGGACATCAATCAATACTAAAAAGCTTCAAATGCAGGAAGAAGCCAGAAAATTAAGAGATCAATATTTCCGGGAATTGCAAGATGAGCGTTTAAAACTGGATGAAAGAAGAAGAACCAGAGCTAGATACAACAATGTAGCTAAAAGTTTGGTGGCTATGGGTGATGCGCCAATTCCTTCTCCTAGAATTGTACGATCGACCACAGGAACAATCACAGATACAGGAACTGGTGGTGGAACAGTAATAGCTCACGGCAATTACAACATTAACTCAATTTATAACGATCGAATCTTGTCAATCAGAAGCATCAAAGTAAATGCCAGCGCTTTGATTATTGTCCCGGTGGTAGCGCCGATCGTTGCTGTTGGCGGTGCTTTGGCGACTGTAGGAGTGACCGCAGGCATAATTTCTACCATAGCAAGCTGGTTTTTGACGAATTGTATGAATCTGATTGGAATGCCAGCCAGTTTAATTTCAGCTCTCACTCATTGCGTAACTTCGATCGTACTCAAAGTTTCAGGCAGCGCTGGAGCTCAAGCACTAAGATTCTTTGCTGCTTCTGCCTTGAAAGCTAACGAAGCTTTGTTGATGACGGTTTTTGGTACGACGAATATGAATGTTACTGCCTGGATGTTTTTGCTGGCTATGGCGGGCCCGATTTTAATTGTCTCAATCATTATTATTTTAGCCATGCGAAACAAGACTGCCTTAGCGAAAACTCTCTACGTTTTTGGAGATTTAGTCGATAATCCCAACCGATTTAATCTCAGAGTAGCTTCCATGTACGATACTAATGCGATCGAGATATTGGAACAATTCAAAGCCTCAGCTAGAGATATGCGAAACAATGCCAAACTTGCTATGAGCCAAATTATAGGACTCGGGGTAGATCCAAAAAACGAATTTGCTATTTGTTATAATCTAACCAATCCTGATAATCCCATTCAAGTTACTGGACAAGAAGCAATCCTGGCATTATTAGGATCTGATAAAGTTGCTAGAATAGCAACAGGTAGACTCAACTTTATGGACTTCATTTAATCAAATGGCAACCATCTATGAATTGACTTATGACTGGTACGGCGCAGATGAAACACTGGCTAAAGTAGCAACAACTGCTGTTTGGTCAGTGTGGGATTGCGTAGCGAAAAACTGGTCAAATGCTCCCAAAGTTACTTTGCGAAATATTCTGCTTTCAGGGTTGCACAAAGATGTTGGGAAAGACAGATTTTGTATTGGTGAAATCCCAGAGAATACAAAAAATGCTGCATTGCTGAATCCATTTGTAGTTGATAAAACCGATCGATATCAACTAGATTTAGCAAGCAACTCTCGGAATCATGGTAGGTTTACATTCAATCTGGCTCCGATCGGCAAAGATTACTATGGAGATGCAACAACGGAACAATGGAAACGAATTATTTATGGCAGTATTCTTCACACCGGATGCAAACACTTAATTGGACGCGACTTCAATTATGTGATTGTTGACGATACAGCAAAAGATGATAACGGCAATCCGCAAGATGATCCAACAAATGGTAGACACTGGAATAGCGGAGACAGTCACGCCAAAGCTTCCAGAGAATTTATGGAGATTCTTGGTGCAGGAACAGTAGAGTTTGACCCGAATGAAATTGATGCTGATATTCCTATTCAATTTCGCATAGCCTCATTTAAACAATGGGTAGCAAAAGGGACGATCGCCTATAATCCTCTGTTAGATAATTCAGGCTATGATTTGGTGATTCCCTGGAGTTCGCTGAAAGGCAAAAAACCAGCACTAGGAAATTACAGCGGTAAATTGCTCTGCGGGTTGGTATTTGAAGCAGAACAACGTACAGCCAAAGCTGGCTGGATGCTATTTCAATGGTTTAAATTTGAAACCCTAGAAGAAGATAGGATTATTACCCGACTTCGAGAAAAATGTGAAAAGTTGGCAGGTGCTACGAACTCGATTCAAGCTTTGGCGACACAGTTGAGAATCCATCAATATGAAGCAGAGCTAGAGCAAGAACAAGGCGATAGTATCCAGTCAGAAGCTGAATATGTCAACACCGCAATGGAGATTATCAAATATGACATAAAAGGCAGACTGTTACTGCATCCCTACATCACAGGCAAGGTAGCAGAAAGACTTCGCGCAGTTTGGCTCAACTTAGCCAAAGCAGCCGGAGTTCGTTTCTGGTCACTCATGTCCCAACCTGATGAGTATTTCCAAAAGTACGAAAGTACGGATGAGAACAACGTAACCACTTTTACCGAAAAAGTTTTCTGTGCACCGGGGATGCCGATCGGTGAGTATATCGTTTTCTGTAATCCGATGCGACATTGGGGAGACTGCCAGCTTTGGATCAACCGTCATGAAGGCACTTATGCCAGAGGACATGGATTGATGGCAGCCTCGACAAAATTAATGTTGGCTCTGGGCAGAGACTTTGACGGCGACTTTGTTCAACTCATCTTATCTACCGAGTATCCAGCTCTGAGAGATGCGATCGCCAACTTTGACACACCTCCATCCGTTGACAAGCTTCCTAAAATGGCGCTGACCGGAACTCTCCAAGAAGTTGCGGTTAATTCGATGAATGACAGCACCGGGATTGTGGCTTCACTTCTCGGTCGCGCCAGAGGTGCGGGAGCAGAAGGAATAGTGCTGATGATTCCTCCCGGTGGGATGCAGACCGCTCCCAAAGAAATGACAATTATCGACTTCCTCAGCCAGGAATTGCAAATCGCGGTTGACTCATTAAAATCTGCATATCCCAATAATGATAAGGGTTTGCAGGCTGTTACCGATTATCTCAATACTCTCGGAGACACGGCTAAAATCCCTTGGCTCAAAGATTTCAAAGATGATGCGGTTTATCTAACCCGAGACTGTTCTGTTGCTGATGGTGCGATCGATACCATCTCCCGCCTGGTCAGAGTCGTTAACAGCTACTGGCGACCAGCTCAACTGGAAACCAACATCAACATCAACTCCTTTGAAAATGCACTCTTTGTGGGTGTTGTAGTCGATCAAAAGCAGTTAGATTTTGCTTTTGAGCAACGCAAAGGATACGCGGACGAGATGAAGGTTGCGATCGAATGGAAAAAGCAAAACGATGGTGACACTACCAAAATCCGTGA
>NZ_JAUBTQ010000064.1:0-30493 GCF_036702515.1 Microcoleus sp. BROC3 | reverse complement strand
CCGATTTAGCCACTCAAAAATATTGAAGATTATTATGATTGATTAGATAAAGTTATCACCACAAGTCCTGAAGAGCCCAGGCGAACCCTACATAATTAGGTTATGCGTCCAAGAGTGCCAATGTCTGCGTCCAATTAGCTAGATTAGGCAAAATGTCCAATGACTAACAGCAAGATGTAGCGTAGTATTATAGATAAACTCTCTCTATGAGTCGGAAAAAGTAAAAAATGCACATCCCCGCTAAGAAAAGATTGCTCGCTAATTCCGTAAATACACTTAATTCTCTAGCCAGCTTGGGTAAATATACGCAAATTTTAAAATGCTAGATTTCGCAAGCTAGCAAAGTTTTACAATATTTAAAATTTTTTATTGTAATTTTGAATCACCACAAGTAAAACGGAATCAACAGTAAAAAAATGAAGTATTCTGTTCGTATCGAAGAATCCAAAAACACTAAATTATTGAACTTACTGCAACTGTTGTTGAGAGAATTCACGGCAGCAGTCACCAGAATAGAAAAGGCAGAAGGCAGCAAGCAGTATGAAAAAAAAATCAGCCTAGCGACGATCGCCCCTGGCAGTTTATTCTCAATTTTGATAATTGTACTGCTGGTGTTAAACGGGTGGCTCGTAGCTGGCAGCGGCGCTCATTTCTACCATCGCCAACTTGCCCTGGGATTTTTGGCAATAGCAAATATTGTGTTTTTGGCGGTATCGGCGCGCTCAAAAGCTTCTGCTGTCGCAGCCCAAAACGATCGCCCATCCAGCAATCCCGACGGGGGCGATCGGTTTTTTAACCTCTCGCTAGATTTGCTGTGCGTCCTTAGTTTTGACGGTTATGTAACACTCATCAACCCAGCAGCAGAAAAAATACTCGGCTATTCCCCAGGAGAAATGATTGGCCAACTCTTCATTGAATTCGTGCATCCAGACGATCGCGAAACTGCTTTAAAAGAAGCTGAAAGTGTTGCTGCGGGGAATAATACCGTTGGGTTTGAAAACCGCTGGCGCTGTCGAAACGGGTCTTACAGGTGGATAGCCTGGACTGCTACCCGTTTCTGCGAGGAAGAATTGCTCTATGGTGTCGGCCGCGACATTACCGATCACAAACAAGCAGAAGCAGCGCTGCAAGAAAGCCAGCGTTTTGTTGAGCGAATTGCCAATACCAGTCCGAATCTTCTCTATGTTTACGACGAAACCGAGCAGCGAAATGTCTACAGCAACCGGGAAATCACTGACACCCTCGGCTATACCGCCGAAGAAGTTCAACAAATGGGCAGCAGTCTGTTACCTACCATTATCCACCCAGAGGATTTAGCTAAATTTCCCGAATGTTGGCAGCAATTAGAAAATGCTCCCGACGGCGAAGTTGTTGAGTACGAATATCGGGTACGCGATCGACAGAATTGTTGGCACTGGTTAGTCAGCCGAAATATTGTATTTAGCAGAACAGAGGAGGGAAAAATTAAGCAGCGTCTCGGTGCTGCTACAGACATTACAGAGCGCAAAATAGCAGAACAAGCTTTAGCAGAACAATTGAAACTTTCTCTATTCACTGCAGCTGTGGGAATTGCTCTAACTCAAAACCAGACTTTGCTTGCAACTTTGCAATATTGCAGCGATGCAGTTGTGCGCAATTTGGATGCTGCGTTTGCTCGGATTTGGACGCTGAATGAAGAGGGCAATGTATTGGAACTGCAAGCAAGCGCGGGGATATATACTCACATTGACGGCGCTCACAGCCGCATTGCTGTCGGTGAGTTCAAAATTGGTTTAATCGCCTTGGAGCGAAAACCTCACATCACTAATTGTGTACAAGAAGATCCCCGAGTTCAGGACAAAGAATGGACGAAACGAGAAGGAATGGTGGCTTTTGCTGGATATCCGCTAATTGTTGACAATCAGTTGCTGGGAGTAATGGCGATGTTTGCTCGCCAGGAGTTGAACGAATCAACGCTGGCTGCTTTGGCATCAAGTGCCGATGCGATCGCCCTGGGAATTAAGCGCAAACAAACAGAAGAAGCTCTCGCCACACAAAAGCAAACTTTGAGGGCAATTATTGACAACGCTCCCATTTGGGTGTGGCTGACTGACACTAAAGGCAAGATGCTGTTGGTTAACAAAACTTTTTGCGAATCTGTAAACGTTCCTGAAGAAAGATTTTTGGCAGCTTCTCATTCTTCAGAAATTTTGGGAGGGGAAGCATTTGCTAAGTGCATGGCCTCTGACGTGCAAGTTGGGAGTCAAGATACTCCTTTTTATGCTGATGAAATAATGCAGTTTGCTGACGGTAACAATCACCATTTAGAGGTGATTAAAGCTAAGGTAAAAGATGCTAACGGCAGCACGATCGGCTTAATCGGCTTGGGTTTGGACGTTACCAAACAAAAAGAATCTCAAATACAGTCCCAACAGTCGGAAGCGAGATTCCGTAAATTAGCAGAGCAGGAAGCGCTGCTGAACCAGCTAGCTAGCAATATCCGGGAATCTCTGGATTTAGATACTATTTTGGCCACAACTGTGCAGCAAATTCGCGAGTTGCTGCAACTCGATCGCTGTCAGTTTATTTGGTATTGGCCAGACGCCTCGCCGCCTGTTTGGGCCGTGCAATACGAGGCAAAAAATGCCGATTTGCCTTCGCTTTTGGGTTTAGTTCCTGCTGGTGTGACTGGTTCTCATGCCGAGCGGATTGCCAAGTTGGAAATAATTCGGGTTGATGATTGTGAGACTCTTACCGATCCAGCAGAGCGGGAATTTTTCAGGTCTGTAGGATTCAATTCTCTCCTGGACATTCCCCTTCAAACATCCGCTGGTAAAATAGGGGTAATTTGCTGTAGCGATTCTAGCAGCGTGCGGTGTTGGAGCGATGGAGAAGTGGAACTGTTAGTCGCAGTGGGCAACCAATTGGCGATCGCCATTAATCAAGCGGAACTTTACACTAAAAGCGTCGATTCAGCTCGGATAGCACAAGAACAAGCTGCCAAACTCGAAGTAACTCTGTGCGAACTCCAGCAAGCTCAAACTCAGCTCGTGCAGGCAGAAAAAATGTCGAGTCTCGGTCAGATGGTAGCAGGAATTGCCCACGAAATCAATAACCCAGTCAGCTTTATTTTCGGCAATCTTACCTACACAGAAGAATACACCACAAACCTGATGAAACTGGTGCAAATGTATCGAGATGAATACCCGGAACCTTCTCCCGATATTCAGCAGGCAATAGAGGTGTTAGAAATGGATTTTGTGCTAGACGACTTGCCGAAAATGCTGTCTTCTATGCAGGTGGGAGCCACTCGCATCCGCGATATCGTGCGGAGTTTGCGGAATTTTTCTCGCCTCGATGAATCTGACATGAAAAAGGTTAATATCCATGAAGGCATCGACAGCACATTGATGATTTTAGAACACCGTCTGAAAGTTCAGCGCGTTAGCGTAGCGGGTACTGAGTACCGTCGCCCCGCAATTCAACTCGTTAAAGAATACGGAGAATTGCCACTGGTGGAGTGCTACGCCGGACTGTTGAATCAGGTGTTTATGAATATTATCGCTAACGCTATTGACGTTTTACAACAACCGCTCGAAAATCCGGGAATTATCCGCATTCGTACAGAGGTAGAAGGTACTCTCGCTGTGATTAGAATTGCTGATAACGGTGCAGGCATGACCGATCGAGTCAAGCAGCGGATCTTTGACCCGTTCTATACTACAAAACCGATCGGTTCGGGGACGGGGATGGGTTTGGCGATTTCCCATTCAATTATTGTAGAAAAACATAAAGGTGAAATCAAGTGTTTCTCGGTGGTGGGGAAAGGCACTGAATTTATAATCGAGATTCCGATTAAAAGAACAGAAAATTAAATTGGTTTGTATGCAAAAATAGTAAGGTGCGTCAGTTTAAAAAAACCTATTTTTTTGTATTAACCTTAAGACATACCCATCTATATGCTACAAAAAAATAAAAGTTATTTTACCATAAATTTGTCTGCCCTACAATATGCACGAGACAACTAAAATGGATATGATATTAAAAATCTAAAATCTAAAATCTAAAATCTAAAATGGCATTACCTCCCGGTAGTTTCGGTTTACCCCTAATTGGCGATACCCTCAACTTTTTACAAGATTCCCAATTCGCCAAAAAACGCCACCAGCAGTACGGACCAATTTTCAAAACCAGCATCTTCGGACAGCCTACCGTGTTTATGTCTGGCCAAGAGGCTAATTTGTTTGTTTTAAGCAATGACAACCAATATTTTGTTGTGGCTTGGCCTGCCAGCACGAGAGCGCTTTTAGGGCCGCTTTCCTTGGCGCTGCAAACGGGTGCTAACCACCAAAATCGGCGCAAGTTGCTGTACCAAGCGTTTCAACCGCGAGCTTTGGTTGGCTACATCGGCGCGATGGAAAATATCACTCAGCGCTATTTAGAAAAATGGGCAAAAATGGAAACCGTGACTTGGTATCCCGAACTGAGAAAATATACTTTTGATGTGGCGGGTAAGTTGTTAGTAGGGCTTGAAAATGGTTCAAAAACGGCGCTTGGACATAATTTTGAAACATTTGCGGAGGGTTTATTTTCTATCCCTTGGGATTTGCCTTTTACTCTGTTTGGCAAAGCTAAAAATGGCAGGAAGTTACTGTTAGCAGAACTGGAAAAGATTATTCGCGATCGCCAACAAGGAAGCCTTAGTGGCAATGATGCTTTGAGTTTGCTGATTTGGGCTCGCGATGACGAGGGAAATAGTTTGAGTTTGGAGGATTTGAAAGATCAAGTGCTGTTGCTGCTGTTTGCGGGACACGAAACTTTAACTTCGGCGATCGCCTCTTTTTGCCTTCTCCTAGCTCAAAATCCCGATGTGATGGCAAAAGTGCAGGCCGAACAGCAGCAGTTCCCCGCAACTGAACCCCTAACATTGGAACAACTCAAACAAATGACATATTTAGAACAGGTGCTGCGAGAAGTGCTGCGTTTAATTCCACCGGTGAGAAATATTTTTCGGACAGCAATTAATGCTTGTGAGTTCGGCGGCTATGAAATTCCTAAAGGTTGGAACGTGGTTTCTGGGATTAATCAAACCCATCAGGATAGTCAACTTTATCCTGAACCGGATCGATTCGACCCCGATCGATTTAGCTCGGATCGATCGCCTAAACCTTTCAGTTACGTGCCCTTTGGCGGCGGTTTGCGAGACTGTTTGGGCAAAGAATTTGCCCGATTAGAAATGAAGTTGTTTGCGGCAAAGATTGTTCGGGAGTACGAGTGGGATCTGTTACCGGATCAAGATTTGAATTTGATCGCAGTACCGATTCCTCATCCGCGCGACGGTTTGCGAGTGAAATTTCGTCGGAACTATTCTTAAGAACAGGCAAGATGCCTGTTCCACAATAGGTAAATGTTCTTGTGGGCCGTTGCTCCTAGCCCGCCCAGAAAGCCACCAGATGCCCGTTCCACAATAGGTAAATGTTCTTGTGGGCCGTTGCTCCTAGCCCGCCCAGAAAGCCTTATTGATAATGGTGCCAGATCTCGGTCTCAATCAACATCCAATTGCATCGGCCCCAAATACTTAGTTAAATAAGGAGAAAAAACCTCATAAATCAGAGTCAATGGCTTACCATGATGCCAAAACAAATAGTGTCGCCCCCAAAAAGGCCCCAACTGTTCAAAAGCTGACTCCAAGGCCACCGAATCACCGCAATAAATGCCCTGCACATCGCGATACAATTCTGTGCGCAGCCGCGCTAAACTGGCCCAAATTGGCAAAGATTTATTTTGTAAATATTCATCTACGTGGCTCGCTTCCCACCAAGAAGTCGCATAGGCAAGGCGCTGTCCCGAAGCAGTCCGCAGCCACACTTGGCGGCGCAGGCGCGGCCCGGGAACGGCGACAATTTGCTGGGGCGCGCCGTCTGCGTCCTCACCCACTAAAGACATATCGATGACATCTACTTCTGTGGGTTCCCCTGTCAGCAGTTGCAGGTGACGGGTGGGGGAACCGTCGCCCAGGAGCAGTATTTGCCATGCCGGTGCTAGCTTGGTGTGGGGTAAACCCTTCTGTACTGCGTCTTCTGCTCCTTGCCACAGGGGGTTGAGAGCGTGCCAGGTTTGGCTGTTTTTGGATGTGAATGTTGCAGTCAAGGGTCTTTACAAAACTTAACTTTTCGCTTATGATAACGCTGTTTGGAGGTTTGTGAGCTTTTCCACATTTAAGCGCGATCGAATTTCCGTATCGGTATACTCCGGCGTCCAGCCTTCTTTGGTGGTAAAGTAGCGCACCGCTTTAATTTTCCGGGCTGCTGTCAAATAAAACCAGTGTTCTGTATTCGCCGGCACGTTGATAAATTCTTCCGGCTGCACAGTGAGTTCGACTTGGCTGCCGTCGGGCCGCACGAAGCCGAAAATGCCCTCGCCTGCTACGATATAGCGGACTTCATCATCGGCGTGGATGTGGCACTTGTTGAATTTGGACAGCATTGTGTCGAGGTTGGGAAGGTCTGGGTGCAGTACGATTAAGTCGCGATCTTGATAGCCTGCACTTTCCGACAATTGTTGAAAGTAGCCGTCGAGGGCTTGCAGCACTTGCTCTTTTTGATTGTCGTCAAGAGCATCTTTAGCTAACAAATTTTGAATTTCAGCGCTGTCACCCACGGGCCAGCGGTTGAGTTGAATGTTTAAGGAAGCGAGTTCTCGGGCAATGTCGCTAAGTTGAGTGTAGGTTGTACCGTTTTCGAGTCGCAGGATAGCCATTTTTTCACGTTCCAATTTTTGGGTGAGGCGATACACAGACACTTTGAAAGATATTGGTCGATCGCGTCTTTGGCAGAATCACAATTTTAACGTTAATTTGAACAGGACTTACAGGGGAACCCAGAAACCGGTTTTTTTACGCAATACTTCGTTACACACCGTAAATTCGGTAAAAAACCCGGTTTCTTTGTCGGAGTGCGTCCAAGACTGATGAACAGTTCAATATTTGTCGCGATAATATTGATAAGTCAGGCGGCCGGTAGCAACTGCAGCTACCTGCGAACCACTGATATTTTAAATGTAATCTTTGCAACACCTATGCCTACTTATACGGGAATTTCTAGCGAAGCATTTCAGCATCCCCTCGATCGCCAAGCCGAGGCAGCATTGCGCAGCGTGCCTGGATTTGACTTAATTGCCAGCAAATTTGTAGAATTTGTCTACGAACGACCGCAATTCGTTTACCTAATGGGAAATAGCATTCAAGTCGGGCCCCGCCAATATGCCAGCATTTATCATATATTTCGGGAGTGCGTGCAGGCTTTAGATGTTTCTCCAGAACCTGGTTTGTTTGTTTCTCAGAATCCCTCAGTTAACAGCTATGCCCTCGGAAAAAACCAGCCTTATGTAGTATTAAACACTGGTCTTTTAGACTTGTTGGACGAGGCGGAAATTAGGGTAGTCTTGGCTCACGAGTTGGGACACATTAAATGCGGTCATCCAACTTTAAATCAAATGGCGATGTGGGCAATGAGCGTCGCATCGACAATTGGCGAGATGACTTTCGGGCTGGGAAATATGGTCGGTAGCGGTTTAATTTTCGCTTTTTACGAGTGGCGGCGCAAGGCTGAATTGTCGGCAGACCGGGCGGCTTTGTTGGTGACGGATGACTTGAACAGCGTGATGAAGACGATGATGAAACTTGCGGGAGTTAGCAGTAAATATGCTGACCAATGCAGTTTGCAAGAATTTATCCGCCAGTCTGACAACTATCAAGAGCTCGATCGAGACAATCTCAACCAAGTGTATAAGTTTTTACTCTACAACGGCGGCCAGGGCGTGATGCTGAGTCATCCTTTCCCGGTGGAACGCCTGCGGTATTTGCGAGACTGGGCAAGTTCTGAGGAATACCGCCAAATTAAGCTGGGGAACTACAAGCGGGCTGTAGCTGAGGGTGCGGTTGATGTGAAGTCCCAAACGCCTAACAGCGAGACGGAGGCTTTGCGCCGTCAGATTGAAGAGTTGCAGCGGGAGATCGATCGGCAAAAATCACAGCGAAACTAAGTTTAAATTCCTCGTCCCCAGGCTGTGCCTGGGAACCAGCTAAATGTTTTGTTGAAAATGTTTTGTTGAAGATTTACCGGATTTGAGGGAGGGAGAAACGTAAAAGGAAGGTAAACCAGTGAGAGACTTACTCGCAACTGGCCTCCAATCTAAAAACTGTCCCCTCCTTTCGGAAATCTGTTTCTGAGGAGGTGTAGTTTAAATCAAGAGAAGCTTATAAATCAACGGGGCTAAAAAAAATGATTATTGATAACGCAATGAATACTAACAAGTCAACTTCTAATTTTTTCGGCAATGTGGGAAAAGTCGCGATCGCCCTGACTCTTCTGGCTGCAGGCATGGCATTTACAAACCCTGGGAGAGACAAATATCTAACTTATGCTTCCGGCGTACTCCAAACCGAGTTGGAAAGCACTGTGTGCAAAGATTCTCGCGTTCCGAAAGCTTTGAGCGGTATTACAGATACTTTGATCGGCAGTTGCAAGAATTTGCTGACTTCGCAGCGGGACACGATAGAAAGCTTGCTCGACAATACAACGCAGCGTCAAAATTTAGGTGTGGTCAGTATTTACACAACTGAATTAGGCAAAAAAAGCTATCAAACAGTTGGAGCTTTTGGTAATTTTGTTACCCTGCCACCTAGTTCGGAAAACCCTCAAAACTAATGTCAAATTAAGTTCAATTGTAGAAACCGGGTTTTGTAGAAAGCCCGGTTTCTACTTAGGTAATTCTCTCTAATAAAATCTAAATAAATTCGGATACAGGCAGGACATATTTTTAATCAAGCCCGGTATTAAAACCAGAATATTAAGTTTTGTTAAACTTAAAAAGTTATCGTGCCACTTAATATTAACATGAACAATAAAGTTTGATGTTTAAGAAATAAGCAAATGGCAATGCAATTAAGTAAGGGTGAAAGATTTAATATCTCTCAAGAAGCGCCGGATTTAAAAAAAATGGCGATCGCCCTCGGTTGGCAGGTAACAGAGGCAGGACAAAGCTACGAGATTGATGTCTCTGCGTTTATGCTAGGTGCTGACGGCAAAATACCTAACGATAAATATTTTATCTTTTACAATAATCTGCAATCTTTTGACAGTTCGGTACTGCAATCGATTCCTGAAAAAAACAACCGAAATCAAGAAAATAAGACTATTTACGGCGTTATCTTACAAAGAGTTAATCCTGAAATTGAGGAAATAACCTTTGTTGTCACTATTCACGAAGCAGAAAAAATTAATGCAAATTTTAGCAATATCAAAAATGCTTTTATCAAAATTAGCAATTTGGATACGGGAAGCGAACTTGTTCGGTATGAATTAAAAGAGAATTTTTCGGGAGAGACTGCTGTAGAATTTGGTCGTTTGTATAGAAAGAATGGAGAGTGGAGGTTTCAGGCGGTAGGAGCAGGATATCAGGCAGGATTGCAGAGTTTTGTTGACAAATATTGCAGCTAAAATAGTAATAATATTGCTCCAATTACTCACGAGTGGGCAGCGGGAACTGCCGATGATTTGCAGTTTCCGGCTGGGGAGTTGGAGGTGGAGTCAGAACCGGAAGCGGAACAGTCTCGTCTGGAGCTTTTGGTAACTTTGTTACCTTGCCACTTAGTTCTGAAAATGCTGCAAACTAATGTCAAATTAAGTTCAATTGTAGAAACCTGTTTTGGCAGAAAGCCCGGTTTTTACTTACGTAATTCTCTCTAAGTAAATATCAATCTATTCGGAGACAGGCAGCAGATATTTTTAATCGATCCCGCGATTTGAGAAACTATGTTAAATTTCATTAATTAAAGAACTTATTGTGCCACTTAAAATTAAGATTAGGAGTATAAAATTTTAGGTTTAACAAATAAGCAGATGGTAATGCAATTAAGTAAGGGTGAGAGATTTAATATCTCTAAAGAAGCGCCCGGTTTAAAAAAAATGGCGATCGCCCTGGGTTGGCAGGCGACAGAGGCAGGACAAAGCTACGAGATTGATGTCTCTGCCTTTATGCTAGGTGCTGACGGCAAACTACCTAACGATAAATATTTTATCTTTTACAATAATCTGCAATCCTGTGACGGTTCGGTACTGCAATCTATTCCTGAGAAAAACAACCGAGGTCAAGAAAATAAGACTATTTACGGCGTTATTTTAGAGAAAATCAATCCTGAAATTGAGGAAATAACTTTTGCCGTCACTATTCACGAAGCAGATAAAATTAAAGCAAATTTTAGCAATATCAAAAATGCTTTTATCAAAATTACCAATTTGGATACGGGAAGCCAACTTGTTCGGTATGAATTAAAAGAGAATTTTTCGCGAGAGACTGCTGTAGAATTTGGTCGTTTGTATAAAAAGAATGGACAGTGGAGATTTCAGGCGCTAGGAGAAGGATATCAGGCAGGATTGCAGAGTTTGGTTGACAAGTATTACAGCGGAAATAGCAATAATATTGCTTCCATTAGTAGGGAGTTGACAGCGGGAATAGCAGCAGATGATTTGCAGTTGCCGGCTTGGGAGTTGGAGGTGGAATCAGAACCGGAAGCGGAACAGTCTCGTCAGACTCGAAGGGTACAACCATCACGACTTAACAATCAAGTTAATAATTCCCGAAGCCGCAAAATACCAGCAGCTTTATTAGCAAGTTTAGGCATTTTGACGTTGGGGACAGGTGCAGGGATGAGCGCCGTTATGGGATCGGGAAATGAAACGCTGAAGCAAGCGAACATACTGGCAGTTGAAACGCAGAATGCAGGGAAAGTCACCGATGTAAATCTGCTCAGAAGTTTCGATCGACGACTTAAAGAAACGATCGCCAATTTAGACAAAATTCCTAACTTCCCCGGCTTTGGGTATCAACAAGCTAGAGCTGATTTGCTGAAACTGCGCCCGAGTTTGGTTCCTGTACAGCAAAACTTACAGGCGGCAGAAAGTCTAGCAACGGCTCAAAAATTGGCGCTGGAAGCTGCTGTGGTTGTCCAAAAACCGCCTCATCCGATCGAAGTTTGGCAGCAGTCGCAAAGTAAATGGCAACAGGCGATCGCACTTTTAGAAGCGATCGATTCACGTACACCTGTTTATAATCTAGCTCAAAATAAGTTATCTAATTACCGGGCAAATCGCGCTGTTATCAGTCAAAGAGTTGCGCTCGCTCAAAAAGCTGCAAATTTCAGCAACCAAGGTTCTTTGAAAGTTCAAAAGGGAGATGTTCCGGGGGCGATCGCCAATTTTACTCAGGCTTTAACGTTGAATCCGAACATACCTCAAGCTTACCTCGGATTGGGGATTGCTACTTCAAAACAGGGAAACAAGCAGCAGGCAATTTACAATTACGATCGAGCGCTGCAATTTAATCCTAACTTGGCAGAAGCTTATTTCGGTCGCGGTCAAGCATACTATGAATTGGGAAACAAGCAAAAGGCGATCGGGGATTACGAACAAGCTATTCGCGTTAATCCTAATTATGGTTTGGCTTATTTGGAACGAGGTGCTATTCGCTGTATGCTGGGAACTAAATCGCCAGCAGTAGCAGACTTTCAACAAGCGGGAGAACTTTTCTTAAAGCAGGGAGACGGAAATAATTATAAATTAGCACAAAGCTTTATTAATGATTGTCAAGAACCGATTGCAGAGGCTGCAATCTGCGATTATCGAAGGAACATAGACTCCTTCGGCCGACCCTGCGGTCGATCTATTAATGTTCCCATTATAATTAGAAGAAAATCCGCGACTGTTACCTCAAACTCTGAGTCTACTGATATTAAAAGCAGTAGCAGCGTTGAAAAAATTTTGCCTGCAAATTCTGATAGCAGCAGCACAATAACTCGCAGCAGGAGAAGAAGTAAAAGGTAAACGGCTGTTGCATTAGTTAAGAGATGACAAAATCTGCTGGTAAGCATCGATGGTTTGCTGG
The DNA here is from genome assembly GCF_036702515.1 of Microcoleus sp. BROC3. Classification (NCBI taxonomy): domain Bacteria; kingdom Bacillati; phylum Cyanobacteriota; class Cyanophyceae; order Oscillatoriales; family Microcoleaceae; genus Microcoleus; species Microcoleus sp. BROC3. The sequence continues at coordinate 18,571 of NZ_JAUBTQ010000064.1, read as the reverse complement.
GCGATCGCCTCCCAGTTATAATGCTTTTTGGCATACTCTTGGCCGTTCAATCCCCGGCGTTGACGCTCCTGTGGATTGAGAAGTGCTGATTTGATTGAATTGGCGATCGCCCCTACTTCCAAAGGCCCCACCCAACCAGCTTCTGCTTGCTGTATGTCTTCCGCAATATGTATGCGATCGGAAATGGCGACAGGTACACCGGCGGCCATCGCTTCTGCTACAGCAATGCCAAAGTTTTCGTAATAAGAAGGCAAGACAAATAAGTCAGCTTTTGTCAAGAGTTCAAGTTTTAAATCGCCGCTCACAAAGCCAGTTATTGTTGTGTGTTGTGCTAATATTGAATTCTGAATTTGTACTTTAATTCTTGTTTCATAACCAGCATCTTGGGGGTTTGAACCAGCTAAAATAAACTTAAAATTTATTCCCGATGCCAAAATACTTTCTAATGCTGTAATTAGCAAATCAAGCCCTTTCTTAGGTTCAATTCGCGACATAAATAAGATGATTGGCACTTGAGATTCCCGCAATCTCTTAGGAAACAAACCTGCTGTCACCCCCAATGGAATCACCAAATCCCGTGGCACAGGCATCTTGCCTGTGAAGTCCAAATCCTGTGGCACAGGCATCTTGCCTGTGCAGTTCAAACCAAATCTTTCTGAGATTTTAGCCTCTTCTTTACTTGTGAAGTGAATTGCGGCTGCCCCTGCTAAATTAGGGCGTTCTAAAAGCGTGGCATAAATCTGTTTCAAGTGCTTTTTTTTCTGCAAATCAGCGGGGTCAAGCATACCGCAGGGACGGATAATATACGGTAAGTGGCGATATCTAGCAATTGTGGCAGCAAAGGTAGTTACCGGTGAGAAAAGAGCGTGAATGTGGGCGAGGTCAAATTCCCGCGCATTTGCATTCAACCACTGCAATAAACTCAGAGAAAACTTATATCTGCGCCAGGGATAACAGCGGAAATAAATAATCTGATAGCCGTTTTGTTGTATTGGTTCATTGAGAGGAACATCTAAGGGAAGTTGACCGATATCTCCGTTAGAATCTGTGGTGATAATGGTGACATCAATGTTTTTGGCCGCGAGGGCCGCAGAAAGTCCGAGTACCATTTGACTCGGCCCGCCGTAGACGAGGGAAATTGAGGGGATAATTTGGAGAATTCGCATGGGGGATAGTTCTTTAAATCAAGATACCAACATCTCCCAGTACAAATTTAATTATCTGGAAAAGGCTGCCCGTCTAGCTGTTCAGCTTCCTCTCTCTTTGTGGCTGTAACTTGGGTATTGTGAGCCATTGTCTTGGAAAATTCATACATTTCACTGGCTTTAGCTTCCGCAGCTTTTACAATTTCAAGGATTTCCAGGAGTTGACTTTCATCTGGTAATTGTTTCATGGCAATGCTTCTAATCTCTCAATTACTTTGTCTATCATAATTCTCGATTCAGGAGCCATACGTAGCAAGGTTGCTAAATAATCTCCTGCTTTTTGAACATCTTCCTCGGGCACACCAGCCAGCAATATATTGTGCACAATGTTCTCTGCTTGTAAGCGAGTACCTGCTACGCAGAATTGAAAATTACTAATGCAAGAAAAGTATTGCATCAGTATTTCATTTTCTGGAAAACGAGACATTCCTGTTCTAAGTGCAAAAAGTCCCTGCGTGGCTTGGCTTTCGGTATCGTGCAGTACCTGGTAGAGTTCGTCAACCAAAGAGCGTATGTCGGAAGGAATAGACATTTACTACAGCTTGATATTTAACACTTGCATTATACTGCTAAAAATTACAACAATTCTTTGTAAAATTCTAACAACTGCTCAGCTAAAGCTTTATTGGTATAATTACTCATCGCTCTCTGATAACCCCGATCGCCCAAATCGGCCGCCAACTCCCGCCGCTGCATCAATTGCTGCAAACACTCGCGCAAAACCCCTGCATTTCCCTCGGGGAATATTAAGCCCGCATCGCCGATGACGTGGGGAATTTCCCCGCAGTCGGAACCGATAACCGGAATTTTACAGGCCATCGCTTCGATTAAAACGTGACCGAATTGTTCTTTCCAGCCCACAGTGGTCAAAGTTTTGAATTTATAGCTGGTTTGCGAAGGCAATACCAAACAGTTCATTAAGTTAATGTAGGGGGGAATTTCTTCGTGGGAAACGCTTTCTACCCAGATTATTCGGTCGCTGATTCCCCATTCAATACATTTTTCGGCGATGTTCGTCCGCAAAATTCCTTGTCCTACTAACAGCCACTTCCAAGAGATTTTTTTCAACCCTGCTAAGGCCTCAGCTAAAGTCAACAGTCCTTTTTCTTCGACAAATCGCCCTACAAACCCTACCACAAAATCGGTCGGTGCAATGCCGAACCTGCGCGATAAATCAGCGTCTTTAGCAGTAGGACGAAACAAAGTTTCATCTACTCCGAGTTGTGGCATTACTTTTACCGCACCTTGATAGCCCCGCTGCCGCAAAATTTTAGCTCCATCTAGATTGCCTGCAATAATTCCGTCGGTGTGCTGAAGATTGTAATTTTCTAATACTGAAACAGGCCAATTCAATTGATAAGGCAGATTCCACCAGGTAAATAATATATTTTTTGCTTGGAGTTTGAGCAGTTTATTTAATAAAATTAATTGAGCGCAAGCCAGAGACTTTGAACCTTGTTCAACTTGGGTGATCTGCGGTCTAAAGTTTTGCAAAAGTTTAATTAAATCTGTGCCAAAAGTTAGCAAGCCTTGATTGTTTTGACTAAAGTTGGAGACGGGGACTACTTGAAATGAACCCTTTTGATAAAATTTTGTTTCTATAATTTTATTTTGTACGCCTCCGGGTTTCCAATGCTGCGGCACTACAACTGTTACTTCAATATCGGGTTCTAGGCTTGCTAAGATCTTGAATTTTTCCCGGTTAATGTCCACAATATAGGTGTGACTGGCAACGAGAATTCTCATTTAGGGGAAGGGGGAAGGAATAGGGAATTATTGATCGTTAATATTGTCTTGATGGCTGTAAATTTGTCCATCATTCCACAGAGATTGAATTACTGTATTTATAGCACTGAGAAAACCCAAGATATAAAAAGCAAATCTAGTTATAATTTTAATCGGCGAGTGGCTTTTATAACAAGGCGGATTTCCCAAAATGTGGCAGTCAAAGAGTTTGGCAAAAAATCGCAGGCATTGAAAGGCTGTTAAATTTTTCAATCCCATTAGAAAGTGATTGTGATAGAATGTGATTTGATATTCGATCGATCGCGTGCTGACATCGTGACACCCGCCGCTCTCTTCCCCCAAGTGAACTAAACACGCATTGGGATCGTACCAAATTTTCATGCCAGTCGATCGCAATCTCAAACAAAAATCCGACTCCTCCCGCACCGCACTCCCTGTAAACCGCTCGTCAAACCTCAGCCCCCACTCGGCAAAAACCTGCCTGCGAAATGACATATTGCAGCCTCTAGCCGAGAGCACCTCCTGCGGTTTTACTGTATGTACCAAATCGATAAAATACCAGGCAATCCCGGCATCCATCGCTTCTAAGGGCAAATATTCGATCGCCAAATCGCCTCCAGAATTATCCAGTTTCATTCTGTCAAAAACCCGGCCCGCCACACATCCCACATCGGGTTTTTCTAAATAGTTGTCAGCGTGAGCCGCCAAAAAACCCTCTGGCAATTGTACATCATCATCAATAAATAAAATAATCTCTCCAACTGCGCGCCGCACTGCATAATTTCGAGCAGCAGGTAAACTCGCCCAATCTACTCTAAACCAGCGAATTTTGCCAGCATTTGCCAATTCGTGTAAATAAACTTGAGTTTCTGATTCGTGGTTGCGAGTTTGATCGATTACCAGCACTTCAAAATTCGGGTAATTTTGCCGCATCGCATCAGCCAATGTCTCTCGCAGGGGTTGCTCGCGGTTGTAGGTAGGTATCACAACAGAAATCATCATGTGCACTTGCCATTTTCCTTATTTCTCAACACGCCAAAGCCAGACATCACCCGGTTTGTAAATTGGTGTAATTTTATATTTTTGCACTTTTTATAGTTCAATTTGCAATGCTTCTGTAGCTCGGTAGAGAAATACATCGCTAAAACCATCAGGAATTTTAACTTGCTCGGGTTTAACTGCCAGCAAAAGCTGTACTTGCGGCTTCAGCAGATAGCTGACAGACAGTATTTTTCCTGTGATGTTATTGCCTCCGTGAGTGATTACTAAAGGTTTTTGGGATTGATTGACAATCGCCGCTACTTGCGGATTGTATTTAGTGCTAGAAGGATACTTGTTCCACCAAAGTTGCGACTGTGAGCTGACGGCACAAGAAACTATTCCACTCGATATTAGCGCTATTAAACCGAGCTGCCACAGCTTTTGTTGTCTGGGATTGCTGGCGGCTGCAATTTTAGCGGTGAATAGGTAGGCAACAGCTATCTGGATTGCTAAAATATAGGGAACCAGATAGCGATCGGCAACGCCTCGCACTGCTATCAATACTATCGCTGTAATTCCGATCGCTGTCAAGACAAACAGCCAAACTCGTTTGGGAGTTGAGCGGCAGAGCGAGTATATTGAATGTGCGATCGCTAACAGCAATAGGGCCGCTACAATCAGTCTGATTAAATTTGTAGCAATACCGCTCGAACACAATTTGATAATTCCGCCCGCCCAATGCGTGTCGATAAACATTCGGCAGGTGATGAGAATTAAAGGTTTAAGTGAAGATAGGAAAGACAGGGAAATGCGGGGTAAGCCTACTGTTGCTTCGATTTTTGGCGCGTTATAAAATAATATCCAAATCCAAGGAGCAAAAAGGATTGTTGCTGCCGCTGAAGCTAGTAAATAAGCAATTAATGTCTTGCAAAAATGCCAATTTTTAGTTAGAATTACATAGATGCCGTGGGCGAATATTACTAAAAAAAATAATAAACTAGAATAAAGTCCTAAAGTCAGGGCGATCGCATAAATAGACCAAATAGCCTTGCTCAATTTAGATGTCGCGGGAGATTTTTGTAGGGCGATCGCCCGCAGCAGAATTGCATTCGACAGCAAAACCAGGACTGCAAACATCATGTAGGGTCTTGCCTCTTGCGCGTACAAGACGTGAAAAGGTGAAACAGCAACGATTGTAACAGCCATCCATCCCGCAGACGCAGAGCCAAATAATTCCCAGCACAGCCAATAAACGCTGGGGAAAACTAACAAACTAATCCAAGCTGAAAGACTTCTGACAGTCCCTACTTGCGGGTCGAACAACTGCACCCAAAATCGGGCTAAAATAAAATACAGCGGCGACAGTTGAGGTTCTTCTGTAGCTAAACCTTTAACAGTATCCAACCAAGTCTTTTCGGGATTTATCTGCTGGTATTTCTGCTGCAAATCTTCGACGCTAATTATTTTACCTTGAAAATCTTGCTGCACCATTTCCGTCCAGGTGTAGCCAGAAATTCGCAGCGAGGTAATAGATTCGTCGAACGAGTAGACTTTGCGATCCAGATTAGTAAAGCGAAAAAATATCCCCGTTATTAATATGACGACAATTAAAAAATTTAACGAAATTAGATGCAGCCGCCCATTTTGAATTGATTTACTGTTCATAAAATCAGAAATGGGGAAATGAAGAAAGAAGGATTTAGTTATTTAGGAGAGAGGGAATAAGCAAGAGATAATAAAGAATGAGAGATTGGTTTCAATATCCCCTATATTTATCTAGAGGCTTCTTTATTCTTCCTTATTTATTATTCCCTCTTGCTTATCCCTTCTTCCTTCAGATTAATTCCCCATTTCCATCAGATAGCTATGTGTTGCTGAACGGCTAAAACTAAATTTTCAGTCCAGAAATTAGCCAATTCGGCGCTGGCAGCTTCCACCATAACTCGCATTAGCGGTTCAGTGCCAGAAGCGCGCACCAAAACCCGTCCCTGTTCTCCCATTGCTGTTGTAGCACGTTCGATCGCCCTTTGCATTGCCTCGCACTCGTGCCATTTCAGGCGTTTTTCGCGATCGTCCACCCGAATATTTCGCAGCAACTGCGGATAAGTTTGGAAACTGCCACTTACCAATTGTGCCAAAGATTGCCCGGACTGGCGCACCAGCGAAGCCAAATGCAAAGCTGTCAGCAAACCGTCGCCGCTGATACCATAATGCGGACAAAGAATGTGTCCAGACTGTTCGCCGCCCAACATCGCACCGGTGCGCTGCATTTCAGCGTGAACGTACTGATCTCCGACGTTGGTTCTAGTTAGTTTGCCGCCCAATTCTTCCCAAGCTCGCTCGAAGCCGAGGTTAGCCATTACAGTAGAAATAATTAAATTGGACGGTAACTGTTGGGAGTCGCGCAACTGCCGGCCCCACAGATAAAGAATGTAATCGCCGTCAATCGATCGACCTTGGTTGTCAACACCCAAAACTCGATCGGCATCGCCGTCAAAAGCAAATCCCAAATCGGCATCGTGTTCCAAAACAGCCGCTTGCAAACAGTCGAGATGAGTAGAACCGCAGTTAACATTAATACGATCGCCATCAGGAGAGTCGTGCAAACAGATAACCTCCGCCCCCATTTGCGCGAACACCGCCGGCCCCAAACCCGCAGCGGCCCCCCAAGCCAAATCCAAAACTATCCGCATTCCCTCCAAATTCATCTGTTGCAGCGAATCACAGAGCGAAGTGGCATAATCTTTAACCAACTCAGACCGATGGTAGTGGTGTCCCCAAGCCAAGCTAGCAACCGGAACCTTTGCCCCCCGGATTCCGGCTTCGATTTGTTCCTGCAACTGCTGCGACAGCTTCGAGCCGTTTGAGTCGAAAAACTTAATGCCGTTGTCTTCTGGGGGATTGTGAGAAGCCGAAATCATCACTCCGCCGACCGACTCCGAAACGCTTGCCAGATAAGCAACGCAGGGAGTGGGACACAAGCCCAAATTCCAAACTTCTAAACCGGCGGCTGTCAAACCCGCTGACAGTGCCATTGCCAGCATATCGCTGGAATTCCTGCTGTCTTGCCCCAAAATCACAGGCCCCTGGTTGGGGGAATGTTGCCGTAGAACTTGTCCAGCCCAGAAGCCCACTTGCAGGGCTAGGGGTGCATTAAGCAATTCTCCAACTTTCCCGCGAATGCCGTCTGTGCCGAAGAGTTTGGTATTGGGCAGGGGGAGGCTATCTCCCAGCAGAATCGTATCGCGTTTGGCTGGCTGTACCGAGTTAGCAGCCGGAAACTCGCTGCCACGAGGGCGCGAAGGTGTCTGAACCATATTCACTCCTTTAGGAATATTCACACTCACACTTTGGGTTCATGTTACAACTGAAAGTCTTTATTTTCAGCCTAAACTCCATTTATTTCGTCAATCGCTCAAGCAACTTGCTCTGACAACCTACGCACAAAGCTTAACTTCATCGGAAAAATTTGTATTGTATCCAAGGGAAAAACTTTTAGTCCCGGGCGCGCCAACGCCATGAAACCCGGTTTCTTTCTGCGTCGAGGAGTGAGGCTGCTGCTGTTTGAGCCTGTCAGCCACTGCGTGTGTAGAAGGTTAATGCTGTATTGCCGTATATTTTATGGCGGCAAATTTCTAGACCGGAAATCGGTTGTATCGATCGCTCCGGGCTGTGTTCGATCGCGATTTCGCCGAGGAGTGCTAGCATTTCTTGGCTGGCGATCGTGTTTAACACAGGTTCGTACAAGTCGCTGGCGTAGGGGGGATCGAAGTAAATGCGATCGAACTGCTGCCCCGCTAGTGTTGCCAACTTCGCCGTCGCGTTTCCCCGCAGTATTTGGAATGTTTGGGACGAGTCTGCTACTTGCTCCCAGTTTTCGCGGATAATCGCACAAGCTTTCGCCGACTGTTCGATGCCAGTGACACTCGCGGCTTGACGACACAAAGCTTCTGCACCCATCGAACCGCTGCCTGTACAAATGTCAAGCCATCTGCAATCTGCGATCGTCCCTTGCCAAATATTAAATAAAGCTTCTCTGACTCGCGAAGGTGTAGGGCGAGTTGCGAGTCCCGGCAGGGTTTTGATTTGGCGATTGCCACAGATTCTTAAACTCATTTAGGAAGAAGGAAGTTCGGCAACGGATTCTGTAACGGATGTAACGGATGTAACGGATGTCAGTCCGATGGAAGTCCGAAGAAGGAAGAAGGAAGAAGGAAGAAGAGTTTTAAAAATGTCAAACCCGGTTTCGGCAATCTACCGGGTTTTTCAAGACTCATGCCACCTAAGCAGGTACTTTTTCCCTCACCCGACTGACAAAATTTGACAGCATTTGCAATCCCGTAGTCGAAGACTTTTCCGGGTGAAATTGCACGGCCATCAAATTGTCTTTAGCTATAGCCGCCGTCACGTTTTGACTACCGTGAGTCACAATTGCCGATCGCACTTCCAAATCCACCGGATCGACATAATAAGAATGCACGAAATAAACCCAAGGATCGGACGGTAAATTTTCCCACAACGACAAATTCTGCTGAGTAAATTGCAATTGATTCCATCCCATGTGGGGAATTGTCAAACCCGGTTCCGAGCGAAACCGGCGCACTTTTCCCGCAATAACGCCCAATCCCGGTTCTACACCTTCTTCCGAACTTTCCAACAGAATTTGCATACCCAAACAAATGCCTAAAAAAGGTTTTCGCGAGGCGATCGCCCTTTTTATCGGTTCTATCAAATTGCGCGATCTTAAATTCTGCATTGCCGGGTCAAAGGAACCAACTCCCGGCAAAACCACCGCATCAGCCTGCTCGATTATAGCAGGAGAATCTGTAATTTTTGGCACTGCACCCACATTTTCCAAGCCTTTACAGACTGAGTGCAGATTGCCCATGTCATAGTCTACTACTGCAATGACAGACATTGACTTACTTGCCTTATATTATCAATATCAGTATTATTGCACAAATATGACGGCGAAAATCCTGCTAACCTCATTTGATACTTGGCTTCCCCATCAGCAATCCAACTCTTCGGACGACTTATTAGACAAGATTTCCCAAATCAAATCTTTGCCTGATTCCCTGACTTTTTTGAGGAAACTGCCAGTAGATTTTCAGCTAGCACCTAATTTAGCGATCGCCCAAATCAATCAACTCCAACCCGATACTATTATCTGCTGTGGCATGGCCGAAAGCAGGCAAAAATTAACCGTAGAATCTTGCGCTTGTTGCGATCGCGACATTCGGAAAACCGCAGTTAATCTCGAACCGCTGGTCGCTGATTTAGCTGCCACAGAAATCAGTCACGAAGCCGGAAAATTTGTATGCGAAGCCCTATATTATGCGGTTTTAAAACATATTTGCGATTCTCAAATAGCCGCTCAATGTATTTTCGTCCACGTACCAATTTTAACTCCAGACAACGCTGAGAGAATTGTCGCCGATTTTTTATTAGTTATGCGACGGCTAACTCTCGCAAGTAATAAATAGGTCGCTCTAATTCAACTTATAAATTTGTTTACTATTCAGAAACCCGGACTTTTAAAGAAACCGGGTTTCTCAGTGTTAGTTTTTTTTACTAACAACTGCCAACTGCCAAGTCTTTAGCCGCCGTAATTCCAACCCGTGCTTTCTAGCAGCAACGGATTGCCCTCGCGGTGGACGCCTGCAGCCACAACTTCTCCCACATAAACCGTGTGATCCCCGTGTTCCACAGCACCGACAACTTTGCACTCGACGTAACCCAGAGAATCCGAGATAATCGGACAACCAGTTTCCGCGCCGGGATAAAATTCTACATCCTCAAATTTATTGCCAACGCGGCGCTGCTGCTTGAAGAATTTCTGGGCTAAGTCTTTCTGTTCTGCTTCTAGGAAACTCAAAGCAAAGACACCGCTAGCTTTGATCATGGCGTGGGATTTGGAGTCTTGCTTGACGCAGTTGACAACTAACGGAGGGGTAAAGGAAGATTGCATCACCCAGCTAGCGGTGAAACCGTTGACTTCCTCCCCGTCTTTGACACCGCAGATGTACAATCCGTGAGGGATTTTCCGCAAGATGGTCTTTTTAGCTTGTTCGTCTAGCACGGGCTTACCTGTTCGATCGATAATTCTACACCGCCCAGTTTACCAATGTCGGGCCCACAAACCCACCTGTCTTAAGGGCTATTCGCTAATATTGCCTTTTTCGAGCCCAAACTTGACACCCGTTTTAAGTGAAAATTAACAACTCACAACTATTATGAAACTCCATACTTTTTAAACCAATCTTGCATCCGTTTCCAACCATCCTCAGCTTCTTTTTTCCGGTAACTGGGGCGATAGTCGGCGTTAAAAGCGTGCGGCGCATCTGGATAAAGCACAATTTCGGAACCGCTGCTGCCAGTTTTGAGAACTTCCCGCATTTTCTCGACTGTATCGTTGGGAATTGACTCGTCTTTGCCGCCGTAAAGCCCCAATACAGGCACTTTCAAACTGGCTGCAATGTCGATCGGCTGTTTGGGAGTTAAATCCGTAGAATTGCCAACCAAACGCCCGTACCAAGCCACTCCTGCTTTGACTTTCGGGTTGTGGGAAGAGTACAGCCAAACTATTCTGCCACCCCAGCAAAATCCTGTAATTCCCAACTTATTAGTATTGCCTTTTCCTGACTTTTGTGCCCACTCTACGGTTGCATCTAAATCGGACATAACTTGAGCGTCAGGAACTTTCGAGACAACTTTACTCCTAATTTCTTGAATGTCGGTCATTTTAGAAACATCACCTTGACGGGCAAACATTTCTGGGGCGATCGCTAAATAACCTAATTTGGCCAAACGGCGGCAAATATCTTGAAGGTGGGCGTGAACTCCGAAGATTTCTTGAATTACTAAAATTACTGGAAAATTGCTGCCGCTGGCTGGCATGGCTCTGTATGCTGGAATTGAGCCGTCTTTTACGGGAATTTTTACCTCACCTGCAACTAAACCAGCAGCATCCGTATTGATAACGGCAGCCGCCAGAGGATGAACTGCTAAAGTAAATCCGGCGCTTAATGCGGTGACAATGATAAATTGTCTGCGAGTTAAATCAGTCATGGCGATTTTAGATTTTAGATTTTAGATTTTAGATTGGGGAATTGGGAATTGGTAATTGGTTATTGGTTATTTCATAATTGCTCCTTATTCCCTCTTCCGACTTCCATGAGACTGACATCCGTTACATCCGTTACAGAATCCGTTGCCGAACTTTCTTCCTGACATCCGTTACATCAGTTACAAAATCCGTTGCCGAACTTCCTTCGATGCTCGGAAAAGCCGATCGTGCTCTGGATGGTACAAGCGCGATCGCCCTTCTGCTGATTTTCCCAACGCCGGACTAATCACATACATTGTCGTTCTCAGCAAATTATTTTCACGGGTAGCAACGGCCATTTGGTCAAGGGGAACTAGCACAATTTTTTCATCTGGCCAGCCCAACCGATAACAAATCGCTACAGGCAAATCCGAGGGGTAATGTTCCATCAATTTAGCTTGAGCTTGTTCGACATGGCGGGCACTCAAATACAGGCACAAACTCGCTTGATGAGCCGCTAAACTCGCCAATTCTTCGCGTTCTGGTACTTCGGTTCTGCCGCTAATTCGCGTCAAAATAATTGTCTGCACAACTCCCGGAACTGTCAACTCAATTTTAAGTTTAGCGGCAGCAAGTTGGAAAGCGCTAATTCCCGGAATTACCTCAAAAGCAATTCCCTCCGAGGCCAAAGCTTGCATTTGTTCGCCGACGGCCCCGTAGAGACAGGGATCGCCGGAATGGAGACGGACGACGCTTTTTCCGTCGCGCACTCGTTCCACCATCAAAGGTACAATCTCTTCGAGGGTCTTATCCGCAGTTTGGATCACTTCAGCATCCGCGCGCACCCCCTGCAAAATTTGCTTTGGGACTAAGGAATCAGCAAATAATATGACATCAGCCGCAGCCAGTAATTTTTGAGCCTTAACAGTCAACAAATCCGGGTCTCCCGGGCCTGCACCTACAATGTATACCCCTGGAATTAGGGCTTCAATCTCTGTGAAACTCATGGCTGCTAAAAAATTTGCTAAATTTACGGACGCTTCCGGATGTACCTATTTTAGTTGGAAGTAAGAGATGGTAGATGCACCCTGGTTTTGAACCCTAGAGACTAACCTCTCTGGGGTTTTTTATTGATCCTCTGGCAATTTCGGAGCGATCTTTGCCCGATCGTTATTGGGGGAGACAACATCGGGTAAAGGTCGATCGAGCAAATAAAGCCAAGCCAACCCGCCCAACCCTAAAACGATCCCAGTCAAGCTTACCATTTGCGCCGTCCGCAGCGGCCCGAACATCAAACTATCAGTCCGCAACCCTTCAATCCAGACTCTACCGCAACTGTAAGCTGCGATATAAACCAAAAATAAAGCACCAGTTTTCAAGCGAATTTTGCCCTGCAAATCGCGGAAAAATAAAGTTAGAAGCAACCCAAATACTGTCAAATTCCACAGGGATTCGTAGAGAAATGTGGGGTGGAAGTATTCAAAATTAGCGTAGGCGGGCGGGCGGCTGTTTGGCGGAATATAGAGTTTCCAAGGCAAATCCGTAGGACTGCCAAAAGCTTCGGAGTTAAAGAAATTTCCCCAGCGTCCGATCGCCTGACCGAGTATTGCCGAAGGCGCGATTAAATCTGCCAATTGCCAAAAAGAAACTCGCTGAATTTTCGCAAAAATTAAAGCTGCGATCGTGCCGCCCAAAATCGCCCCGTGAATGGCAATTCCGCCTTTCCAAATCGCAATAATATCTTCAGGCCTCTGGGCGTATTGCTGCCACTCGAAAGCCACGTAATAAATTCGAGCGCAGGGAATAGCGCCCAGAACCAGCCAAATTGCCAAATCACCCAACAATTCCGGGTTGACGCGGCGTTTTTGGGCCAAGTATTGGGACAGACTGACCCCAATCAAGACGGCAGAAGCTATTAACAGCCCGTACCAGCGAATGGCTACGGGGCCGAGTTGAAAGATAATTGGGCCCGGCGATGTAAATTGAAACGCTAAGGGCAGCGCAAGAATATTTAGCACCATAAAAGTTGCATTAATTGTGATGGAAAGCTGTCAAATTTGCATACCCTTTAACAAACTCCAGAGTTTATTTTAGGTGGCTGCGGTCATTTACACGCAATATTTGGGGAATTTTACCAAAAATTAACTGGATTCTTGATTCTGCATATTTCTGTTTTGAGTTTTCTTTGTGAGTCCACAATAAGAGCCCCCTAACCCCCCTTTTTAAAGGGGGGAACCGGATTATTCTTAAAGTCTCCCTGATTAAGGGGGATTTAGGGCGCTCGAGATTCCGCCTTCTGCATAAGTACCTTCAGGAGGATTAACGGCAGCTTTGGTCGAGAAGTTTTAAGATAGAGGGTGGCTTTAAATTTTCTGATGACTTATGTCTCCTACTTCCGTTTCTCAGGTGTACTCTTCTGGTAATCCCAGGGGCGCGAATCAGTCTCGCAAGACTGCTGCTTTGGCTGTTGAGTCGGGTAAAATTCCGCCCTTGCTGGGGGCGAGTTTGGCTGAGTTAACGGAGTGGGTGCAGCAGCAGGGACAACCGGCTTATCGGGGAAAGCAGTTGTACCAGTGGATTTATGAGAAAGGTGCGCGATCGATCTCTGACATTTCTGTATTCTCGAAACAGTGGCGCGAGACTGTTGCTAAAATCCCGATCGGGCGATCGACCATTCACTATCGATCTGTCGCACCAGACGCCACCGTAAAGTATCTCTTAAAATTGGCAGACGGTCAAATCATTGAAACAGTCGGCATTCCCACCGATAAACGGCTGACTGTCTGCGTCTCAGCCCAAGTTGGCTGCGCGATGGGCTGCGACTTTTGCGCTACCGGAAAAGGCGGTTTCAAGCGCAATTTAGAAAAACACGAAATCGTCGATCAAGTTTTGACAGTACAGCAAGATTTCGGCCGCCGAGTCAGCCATATCGTATTTATGGGAATGGGCGAACCCCTGCTGAATTTCGATAATGTTGTAGCTGCTGTCAAGTGTTTGAATCAAGACGTAGGAATTGGACAGCGAAATATCACGATTTCTACAGTAGGAATTCGCAATCGCATCAGCCAACTAGCCGAACATCAACTGCAAGTTACCCTCGCCGTCAGCCTCCACGCTTCCAATCAAAGATTGCGCGAAGAGTTAATTCCTAGCGCCCGCCCTTATCCTTTGGGTGAGTTAATCGCAGAATGTCGGGAATATGTGCGATCGACGGGGCGCAGATTGAGTTTTGAATACGTGCTTTTAGCAGGTGTGAATGACTTACCGGAACACGCAGCCGAGTTAGCAACTCACTTGCGCGGTTTTCAGTGTCACGTCAATTTGATTCCTTACAATCCGATTCAGGAAGCTGAATACAAGCGACCGACTCCAAATCGAATTAACAGTTTTGTTGCGACTTTGAAGGAAAAGAAAATTGCAGTTAGCGTGCGGTATTCTCGCGGCTTAGAAGCAGATGCAGCCTGCGGACAATTGCGGGCATCCGAGGTTTAGGATTGGATTTTTAACCGCTAAAAATTTTTGTAGGGTGCGTTAGACCTGAGATGTTGCACCATTCTCAATTAGCCTTTTGCGGGCGGGCAGGATGCCCACCCCACAAGAAAACTCCATCTTTGTGGAACAGGCATCTTGCCTGTTCTTGAGAATGGTGCAAGATGTGAGTTAGACCGCGTTATTTTATCAATCATCGATAAACTAAATTGTGACCGAAAGCATTCAGGATACAAGCCCCCGGATTCATCCGTCCAGAAATAAAAAACCTGTATCCGATGAAACTTGCCCCCCGAATTTATCCGTGGGGTCAATGCTTCGATTCTTGAATCTAAAATCTAAAATCTAAAATCTAAAATCGATTGACGCACCATACTAACTCTCTACAAGCGTTTAACAAGTATCCACCGCAACTCTAACGGCGGTGTTTGTTGCACAGAAAATAAATCCCGCCCGCTAGCCCAACTGACAAACCAAGGTGTCGGCGGCCACGCAGAGTCAGGCAAATGTTTTTGTTCGTATTCAATCACAGATTCATCAGAAATAATTTCTAACGGCAAACCCTCTATTGCTGCTTGCAATTCTTGTCGGGTAATCAGATAAGACCAACACAATTCAGACATTTGTTTTGCCATTTCATCGGGTTCGTACCCATCTACAGCTAAGAAAGCACTGAATAAGATAAACCCGCCGCTTAAAACAGCATCTGACATTTTGCCGAGGAAAAGACGAATTTGTTCGGGGTAGCGGAAATGAGAGAGAACTTCGGTAGCAATGGCTAATTTGTACCGATAAGTTTTCATCCTCAATAATGGATCTAAAACGTCGCCTTGGGTGACATTGATCGGCAAGTTTTCGGCGGTGGCTGCTGCTGATAGTTTCTCGGCAAATATCGGTGTTAGTTCGATCGCATCCACGGAATGACCTAACCTTGCTAAAGGCAAACTATTCCGCCCTGGGCCCGCACCGACATCTAAAATAGGTGCTTTTCCCGGTTCGCCTAATTCGGCGGCAATGGCGATGACTTTGGCATCGGGATGGCTGCCGAATAAAGGTTCGGGGCGAATATCCGGCCAGCTATGATATTTCTGGGCCATTGATTCGATTTGAATCTTGGTATTCAGAGTAATGCCGCCGGCTAAACCGCTTTGGGAATTGGCGGGAAAATATGAAACTATTAGATTAGCGTGGGGGGAATTTTTGAATCCTTCTGCTAAGGCGTTGGCGATTAATGTTCGCAAGTTTTCGGCTTGGGCAGCGTCGATGTTTTGTCCGAGAATGTTTAAGAAGTCTGACAGTAATTTAAGATAGTCATCTAGCATCGATGGCAAGCAAGGCAGATAGAATTCTCCCTTGAGGCCGATGCTCCTTTTGAGCCTTTCTTTGAGAATTAATTTCAGGCGATTGCAGTCTGTCAACGGCGGGCCTGTTTCGGGTGATTCGCTGACGGGCAATGCAGGGATAGATGCGGCACTGGTGAGGTTTTTAGTCACAATATTTTCGATTAGATTCGGCAATAAGTGCGATCGCACCGAGCATAATCTTGTGCTCTTGCACCTGAATTCGAGCGTGCAGTGTTTCTGCGGTATCATCAGGCAATACTGGCACCGCAGCCTGCATTAAAATCGGCCCGCTGTCTACTTCTAAACGGGCGATATGCACCGTACATCCGGTGATTTTAACCTTAGCGGCCAGTGCTTGATCCACGGCGCGAATTCCTGGGAAACTCGGCAGTAAGCTGGGGTGAATGTTAATAACGCGATCGGGAAAAGCATCCAGCAAAACTTTGGTAACAATTCGCATCCAACCCGCCATCACTACCCATTCTATATCATACTCTTGAAAAGTTTTGACAATTTTTGTATCTAATTCTTCGCGGCTTTTGCAGTCGCGGTGATTGAGCAGAATCGAGGGAATGCCATATTTTTCGGCTCTGGCTGCGGCTTTGGCTTCGGGGTTGTTGTAAATTAATACTGGGATTTTAGCGTTGAGTTGTTGATTTTGGATGGCTTGGGCAATTACCTCGAAGTTGCTGCCGCTTCCTGATGCTAAAACTCCTAATTTTAATGGAGGATGGGCCGGATCGAGCCCACTTTTGCCAATCTCAGGAGAAATCAGGCAGGCATTGGAATTAACAGATACTGGATTAGCGGTCATTCGATTTTAGATTTTAGATTTTAGATTTTGGATTGACCCCACGGATAAATTCGGGGGCTTGAGGATTTTAGATTTTAGATTTTGGATTGATTCCACGGATAAATCACGTGGCGGGTACCATCAAGAAATTCTTGGTCATAAAGATAAAAACTATTCACTCGTCTTCTACAATACAGCTAAAGGGTAAGGTGTGCTTCGGCGCAGTCTACATGGAGATATTGTGTAAGTCCTAAGTATATTATTTTTTTTCGCTGACCTACTGATTCAATTCTATTCTACAATATTCTCAAAAAACTCTTCCCTGAGAATCGAATAAATTTTTAGATCCCAATATCTGTCTTTCACAAATAGGTGCTGTCGCAATATCCCTTCCCTTTGCATCCCCACTTTTTCCATCACCCTAGCGGAAGCAATATTGTTAACTTCACATCGAGCCATAATTCGATTCAGCAACATCTCCCGAAAGCCGAATTCAATAACTGCATTAACAGCCTCGCTCATGTATCCTTCTCCCCAATATCTCCTAGAAAGTGCGTAGCCAATTTCCGCGCGGCTGTGCGTCATACTCCATTCCACAAATCCGCAAGTCCCGATAAACTTTTTCTCGGCTTTGTGGACAATTCCCCAATCTACAAGCTCTCGTCTTTTGTACATTTTAGTAAGTGACCTGAGAAAGTATTTAGTGTCTTCGAGCGAGGTGTGAGTTGACCACATTGTGTATTGTGATACTTCGGGATTTGAGGCATACTCAAACATATCGCTCGCATCGTTTAAAGTAATTTTTCGGAGCAGGAGCCTTTCAGTTTCTATAGTGGGTAAATGAGCTAATATATCGAGAAGGTTCATTTTGACATTGACCTAGATTGTGATACCATTTAAAACTAAAAGCTAAAATTTACAAGCCAATGGTTCGGATTAAATTTGGGCGTTTTAACTGGTTGGATAATGATGCGCTCGCAGCTTGGACTTTCCTGGCCCCAGCTTTGCTGTTTCTGGGTACTTTTTTGATTTGGCCGATCGCCTATTTATTTTACCTCAGCTTTACCAGCGGCAGCTTTACCCAGTCGGGAGTGCGTTGGATTGGCTTCAACAACTACTGGCGTCTAGTCACAAACCCGGATTTCTGGCAAATTATCCAAAATACGCTCTATTTTACTACTGCAACCGTCATTCCCAGTTTAGTGATTCCATTGGGCTTAGCAGTTTTGCTAAATCGCTCGTTTGCTTGGCGAGGAACTCTCCGCACCGCTTATTTTATTCCTTCGATTACCTCTTTAGTTGCAGTTGGCTTGGGTTGGCGGTGGTTGTTTCAAACCGAAGGCCCGGTGAATAGTGTGTTAATGGCGATCGGCTTAAATCCAATTCCTTGGCTTAGCAGCACAGTTTGGGCAATGCCTGTGATAATTCTGCTCAGTGTTTGGAAACAATTAGGCTTTAATATGGTAGTATTTTTAGCAGGATTGCAAGCAATTCCGGTAAATCGTTACGAAGCCGCAGAATTAGATGGAGCTAATGCTTGGCAGCAATTTTTGTACATCACTTTACCCGGTTTGCGGCCGACTTTAGTATTTGCTACCGTCACTACTGCTATTTTTACTCTGCGGAGTTTCGAGCAAGTTTACGTCATCACCGGCGGCGGCCCTTTGAACTCTACTAATTTGCTAGTTTATTATATTTACGAGCAAGCTTTTTCGCAATTTGATTTTGGCTATGCAGCCGCTGCGGCAACTTTCCTGATGGCTGTAGCTTTGCTATTAGTTTATTTACAACTAAAAGTTTGGGGCGAAGATTCTTGAGCTCGTGTCCGGTAGCATCCTTTGTGTATGGGCGGGACGGGTTTACGAGATTGTTTGTTTTAGTCATAGATAGTTGGTAAAACCCGCCCCTTGTATCTTAAAAGAGTCAGGCGATAGATCGCTACGTCAGTCAGTCGATCGCGACACCA
>NZ_JAUBTQ010000063.1:4128-31237 GCF_036702515.1 Microcoleus sp. BROC3 | reverse complement strand
CAGCAAAGATTTGACTTTCCCAAGCTACACAAGTTTGGTGATTTTGAGCTAACATTCTCATGAAACTCATGCTCGATAGAACCCTCAATCGATTTATGAATGATTTGCGATCGCTATAGTTATCTAGATTTACCGGGTTAAAGGTATCTGCTAGAATTGATAGGGTTCTGTCGCGCAGCTTTTATGATTGACGAGGAAAAACAGCAAGATCGAGATCCTAACTCAACAGGGGAAACCCCAGAGGGTTCGCAAATGGCAAGCGAAAATCCGCCGGCACCAGGAAACGAAGCAGCCGATTGGGAGCTCGAACTTGCTCGAGCTTATCAAAGTGCTCAGGCCGATCGCCCGCCAGCAAACGCATCCGGGGATACCATCACCGGCAGTTCCACCAACAGCCCGACTGCAGACGCGGCGGACTCATTGAAGAAGGAACTGGCCCAGGCAACAGATGAAAAAGAGGCTTTAAAAACTCAGTTGCAAGCCGCATCCGCTCAACTAGAAGAACTGAAAAATCAAAATCTCCGCCTAGCAGCAGATTTTGAGAACTTCCGCAGGCGCACCCAAAAGGAAAAAGAAGAGCTAGATTTACAGGCAAGGTGTCTCACGATCAAACCCCTGTTGCCGGTAATTGACAATTTCGAGCGCGCTCGATCGCACATCAAGCCGCAAACCGACGGCGAAATGAACATTCACAAAAGCTACCAAAGCGTTTACAAGCAAATGGTAGATAGCCTCAAGCAAATCGGGGTTTCTCCGATGCGCCCCGAAGGCGAACAGTTTGACCCCAACCTCCACGAAGCTCTACTCAGCGAGCCAACTGACGAACACGAGGAAGGAACAATTATCCAAGAACTAGAACGCGGCTACATTCTGGGCGATCGCGTCTTGCGGCACGCCAAAGTGAAAGTTGCAGCGGCTGGGCTATCTGTGGTAGCCTCAGATGAAAATCCCGATAGTTCGGAAAGTTAATCGGGATACAAGCTACTGCATTCCTCAAAGTCACTGACCCCCGAATTCTATTCGGGGGCCCCAAGGCGGCAGATTAACCAAATTCTTAATTCATGACTAAAAGCAGGTCGGCACTTGCTCAAAAAATTATGAAAAATGTTTTTACCCGTCTTTGATATTGCCTGATTGACATCAAGTTTATTTCCTAAAAATCCGGTCTGGTGATGCTTGTTTTGACAAGCTGAGTCGTTTTTCATCCCCCAACTTGTAGTTGGAGATTTCCAAACATCCCACAAAGTTTTATGAGGCGCTATGGGAAAAATTATTGGAATTGACTTAGGCACGACTAACAGTTGCGTAGCTGTGTTAGAGGGCGGTAAACCCGTCGTAATCGCCAATTCCGAAGGCGGGCGCACAACTCCGAGTATAGTAGGATTTGGCAAGGCGGGCGATCGCTTAGTAGGTCAACTGGCCAAGCGGCAAGCTGTAACTAATGCTGTAAATACTGTCTACAGCATCAAACGATTTATCGGGCGGCGGTGGGACGACACGGAAGAAGAACGATCGCGGACTCCCTATACCTGCATAAAAGGCAAAGACGATACCGTTAACGTCCAAATTCGGAACAAGGTTCACACTCCCCAAGAAATCTCGGCAATGGTACTCCAAAAGCTCAAGCAAGATGCTGAAGCTTATTTGGGACAAACTGTTACCCAAGCCGTGATTACAGTGCCAGCCTACTTCACAGACGCCCAACGGCAAGCTACTAAAGACGCCGGTACGATCGCGGGCCTAGAAGTCCTGCGGATCGTCAACGAACCGACGGCAGCAGCCCTTTCCTACGGGCTGGACAAGCAAAATATAGAACAGAAAATCTTGGTCTTTGACCTGGGCGGCGGTACTTTCGACGTTTCGATCCTGCAACTGGGAGACGGAATTTTTGAAGTCAACGCTACCTCCGGTAACAACCATCTCGGAGGAGATGACTTTGACGACTGCATAGTCCAGTGGCTGGTAGAAGCTTTCCGCACTCAAGAAGGCAGTGACCTCTCACAAGACAAAATGGCCTTGCAGCGCCTCCGAGAAGCTGCAGAAAAGGCGAAAATCGAACTCTCCAACCGGGAATCCACCTCAATCAATTTGCCCTTCATCTCCTCTGACGAAAAAGGGCCGAAGCATTTGGAAATGGAACTTTCCAAAGCTCAGTTTGAAAAACTGGTTGCTCATTTGGTGCAAGCGACGATCGATCCGGTGACTCAAGCCCTCAAAGACGCAAGTTTGACCCCCAAAGACATAGACAGGATTATTTTAGTCGGAGGCTCAACCCGGATTCCGGCAGTTCAAAAGGCAATTAGCAAGTATTTTGGGGGCGTTTCTCCCGATAAATCCGTCAATCCCGACGAAGCTGTAGCGGTAGGTGCGGCAATTCAAGCCGGGGTGTTGGGCGGTGAAGTCAAAGACTTGCTGCTGCTCGATGTGACGCCGCTCTCCCTGGGACTCGAAACCTTGGGCGGGGTGTTCACCAAAGTAATCGAGCGCAATACAACTATTCCCACCAGTCGATCGCAAATGTACAGCACTGCAGCAGACGGGCAAACCTCGGTAGAAATTCACGTGCTCCAAGGCGAGCGGGCATTGGTTAAAGACAATAAAAGTCTCGGCAAGTTCCTGCTCAAAGGCATTCCCCCAGCCCCCCGCGGCGTACCTCAAATCGAAGTTACCTTTGAAATCGATGCCAACGGGATTCTCAAAGTGGCTGCTGAAGACAAGGGAACCGGAAAAGAACAAAGCATCCAAATTTCCAATACAGGGGGATTGAGCGAAACCGAAGTCGAGCGGATGCGACAAGAAGCCGAACTTTACGCCGACGAAGACATCAAGCGCGCTCTACTCGTCGAACTCAAAAATCAAGCTGACTCCCTCGTCTATAATTGTGGTGTAACTTTAAAAACCAACGCGCAACTGCTGAGTGACGAGCTCAAGGCCGAAGCGGAAACAGCCGCAGCAGCCTTGCGGGCAGCGATGACTAACCCCGACATCACAGTCGAGGAACTCACGCCCGCAATCGAATCTTTCAAGCAACTGCTATACTCGCTGGGGACAGCAGTCTACGACCAAGCCCGCAGCGGGGAAGCCCCGTCAGGATCTGTTGTTGAAAGCGAGATGATGTCAGAAGTAGAATCATCAGAACCAGAAGAGGTTAAAGCGGACGACGACAGTATTTTGCTGAAAGAAGAGCTGCTGGTGGCGCCCCAAGCTCCGCCGGAACCAAAGCCGGAACCAAAGCCGGAACCAAAGCCGGAATCAAAGTCGGAACCAAAGCCGGAACGACAGTCAAAACGACAGTCAAATCCACAGTCAAATCCACAGTCAAAACAAAAACAGAAGGTTCCCGAACCAGAAGTTGATGATATGAATCCTTTCCTTTAAAACTGAAAAGCTAACAGTTAAAAGTTAAAAATTAACAATGAGAATTTTTGATTTTTAATCTGTAATTTCAGGAAAGGTCGCCCGTTTCTTTTTCGTACACTTTTTGTTATTTACCTCCAGGCAAGCAGCTCTATGGCCGGTGATTACTATGAAATATTAGGCGTTTCTCGCAGCGCAGACAAAGAAGAAATTAAGCGTGCTTACCGTCGCCTAGCTCGCAAGTACCATCCAGATGTCAACAAAGAATCCGGTGCCGAGGAGCGGTTTAAAGAAATTAACCGCGCCTACGAGGTACTCTCAGAACCCGAAACCCGCGCCCGTTTCGACCGTTTCGGTGAAGCAGGCGTCAGCGGTGCAGGCGCGCCTGGGTTCCAAGACTTCGGTGACAGCTTTGCCGATATTTTTGAAAGCTTCTTTCAGGGCTTTCAGGGTGGTGTCGGCCAACAACAGCAAGGTCGCAGGCGCAGCGGGCCGGTGCGCGGAGACGATTTGCGCCTCGATTTGCGGCTGGATTTTCGGGAAGCAGTGTTTGGTGGGGAAAAAGAACTCCGCATCAAGCATCTAGAAACCTGCGAAACTTGCACCGGGACAGGCGCGAAACCGGGAACCCGACCCCAAACTTGCTCGACTTGTACCGGCAGCGGTCAAGTCCGACGCGCTACCCGCACTCCTTTCGGCAGCTTTACTCAAGTTTCAGTTTGCCCCACTTGCAACGGCACCGGGCAAGTGATTGAGGATAAGTGCGAAACTTGCGGCGGCCGAGGCCAGAAAGAAGTGATGAAAAAGCTGAAAATCACAATTCCGGCTGGGGTTGACAACGGTACTCGCTTGCGCGTTTCCAATGAAGGGGATGCCGGCAAACTCGGCGGGCCGCCCGGGGATCTTTACGTGTTCTTGGCGGTGAATGAAGACCCCCTATTTAAGCGCGACGGCACTAATGTTAGCTCGGAAGTGAAAATTAGTTATTTGCAAGCAATTTTAGGGTGCCGGTTGGAAGTGGAAACCGTAGACGGGCCTACGGAATTGTTGATTCCTAGCGGAACTCAGGCGAATACTGTTCTGACTTTGGAGAAAAAAGGGGTGCCTCGGTTGGGAAATCCAGTCAGTCGTGGCGATCATTTGATTACGGTGTCTATTGACATTCCGACTAAGGTGACGGCTGAGGAACGGGAATTGCTGATGCAGCTTGCTAAGCTGAAGGGCGATCGTACCGGTAAAGGCGGCTTGGAAGGATTTCTGGGTAATTTGTTTCAGAAATAAGCAATTTTTGACACCAATTGGTGTCAAATTTTCCTGTGTGACGATTCCCCGGCAATTTGTTTCAGTATCGGTCAAAAATTTGTGTGCAATTGCTCACAAAAATCTCAGGTGGGACGCTTCCTGGGCATTGCGTTTCAGCAGCGCTCAAAAAAGTGAGCGCAATAGCGCTCACTTTTTTCAGAAAGAATAATAGTCTGTGTCCAATTGGAAAGAAAATTTTAGATTCTCCAGTTTCCAGGCAACTTGTTTAAAAAAGTAAGGCTTTCAGGATTTGAGATTGCAAAAAGCATTATGAATTCAACATCGAAAATTGAAAATCCCAAATCCCCAGATGCCAAAATCGATCTGCGGGGTACTCCGTGTCCTCTGAATTTTGTCCGCACTAAACTGCGCTTGGAGCAAATGGCACCGGGTGCTGTTTTGGAGGTATGGCTGGATGCTGGGGAGCCGATCGAACAAGTACCCGATAGTCTCAAAATGGAAGGCTACCAGATTCTGGAAACGCAATTTGTCGCGGATGAGCCGGAGTCGGGCTTTTTTGCAATGAAAGTGCAGCGCCCAGAAGACAAGGAAGCAGGTTGACATCCTCACCGACCTGAAGGTGCGGTGATTCCTAAACCTCACAATTTAGGTTTCTGCTTCTTTGCAACTGCCTCCACCCTCAAGGAGTATTGGTCTTACGTTCGCTCCACAGACTATCCCCGCAAGCCCTGCGGTTCTTATGTGTCGAAAACCCCAAAAGGAATTCTTATGTATTGTTTTGATTCTAGGGATGTTTGCCATTGCCCTATCCTCTTTTCCCGGTCTACCGATTTGTCTGCGCCGCCAGTCAAACTGGACTTCGCTCGTTAGGCTGTCTGAATCCATCGTCGCGGGTGGGTCAGTGACCATCTAGATGCTAATACAAAGCCGTCCTAGAAGGACGGGGTTTCAAACCCAATTTTTTGATGAGCCTGAATTCGTCCTCGATCGTCGGTACTGTAATTGCTGTTCAGGCTAACTTCTACCAAGTGAGGTTAGATCCCGAAGTCTCCATTGACGGGAAAAATGCTCCCCTCGCTGATTCTCCCACTCTCCTGTGCACTCGTCGCACTCGACTGAAAAAAATTGGCCAACAGGTGATGGTGGGCGATCGCGTGGTGGTAGACGAACCCGACTGGACTGACTGCCGGGGTGCAATTTCTGAAGTCTTCCCGCGCCAAACAGAACTCAACCGCCCGCCTGTAGCTAATGCCGATCGAATTCTCCTGGTTTTTGCCCTCGCCGAACCCGACTTAGATCCCGGATCATTAACTCGGTTTTTAGTCAAGGCCGAATCTACGGGTTTAGAGGTGAGTTTGTGCCTGAACAAATGCGATTTGGTCACGCCCCAGGAGTTGGAACAGTGGCGCGATCGGCTTTCAGGCTGGGGCTATGAACCAATGTTTATTAGCGTCCGCAGCGGTGCAGGAGTTCAGGAAACCCCCGCTAATGATCAAAATGAAATTTCTGCCTCAGAACCGCATTTCCATGACTTAGTGGAGAAAATAGAGCCATCTAGAGAGAGTTCTGAGGATAACCCCCAAGTTCCAAATTCTGTGAAGCCGTTACATCCGTTAAAGCCCGTACATAGCCCGTTGCCGAACTTGCTTCTAGACCACCTGCAAGGGAAAATAACGGTAATTTGTGGCCCTTCTGGGGTTGGCAAGTCCAGCTTGATCAACCAACTGATCCCGGCGCTGAACCTACGAGTGAACGCTGTTTCCGGCAAACTCGGCCGCGGGCGCCATACGACTCGCCACGTCGAACTATTTGAACTCCCTGGCGGCGGACTTTTGGCCGATACTCCGGGCTTTAATCAGCCGGCTCTCGAATGCGATCCCTCAGAGTTAGCGGAATATTTCCCAGAAGCGCGCCAGAGGCTGGCTTTGGGTAGCTGCCAGTTTAGCGACTGTTCGCACCGAGACGAGCCTAACTGTGTGGTTAGGGGCGGTTGGGAGCGCTATGAGTATTACTTGCAGTTTCTCGAAGAGGCGATCGTCCGCCAACAAGCTCTGCAAAATTCCAGCAGCGCCGAATCGAGTTTGAAGCAGCAAACCAAGTCGGATGGTACGCAGCATTACGAACCGAAGCTGCAAACTAAAAAATATCGCCGTTCTTCCCGCCGCCTTCAACACCAGTCACTCCAAGATATGTGTCAAGACTTAGAGGAATTGTGAGGAAGTCGCCGCCCATCGCCCGTAGGCACTAGAAAACAGTACCAAGACTTACCCCCAAACCGGGTTTCCTCGACGAAAATACTTGGTTGCAGCCCAAGGCCCCGTTCGCAAAATCGGCTTTCTTTACTCGCGAGTGCGTAAGTCCTGAGTACATTAATAGCTAAAATTAAATGGCCTTAGATTTGTTAAAAAAAGTAGAACAGAAGCAAAAGTTAGCGGGTACTGCAGGAGCAAAAATATTGTGAATATTCAAGAACTGTTTCAAAAAGGCGGCCCCGCCATGTGGCCCCTGTTGCTGTTATCGATTCTATCTTTGAGTACCATTATCGAGCGCTTGTGGTTTTGGGCGAGCCTCCTGAGCAAAGAAAAGCAGATAGTTAACCGCATTCTTGAAGCGGCTCGCAGCGATTGGGGGGCGGCTAACGAGATTGCCAGACAAGCTAACCGACAGCCGATCGGGCGATTTCTTTCTGCACCCCTGCGGCTCTACAATCCCGAACCAGATTTATTTCGACTAGCACTCGAAGCTGCAGCCGATGAAGAGTTGGCTTCGATGCGCCGCGGCGACAAAATCTTAGAAGCTACGATCGCTCTAGCCCCTTTGCTGGGCTTGCTGGGAACAGTTTTGGGCTTGATTAACTCGCTCAGTTCTATCCGTCTGGGCGACATCGGCACGTCGGCAACAACTGGCGTAACTTTGGGGATTAGCGAGGCGCTGATCACGACTGCTACTGGGATGGTAGTAGCAATTTTTACCTTGGCGTTTTATCGAATATTTCAAGCTTTTTTGTTCAACCAGGCAAAAATATTTCGCAAAGCTGGAAATGAACTGGAATTGCTTTACAGGCAATACTGGCCTGCTGCTAATGCTAAGGGTCGATCGCCCGGTGCAGAATACAGCAATTCTTCTTTTGGTACAGATGGTTTGAACAGGCGTTCTCTCAATTCTCAAGAGTCGGGAGAACGGAACCGGGAGCCGAAATTGAAAGGTTCCGATCCGGCGGAAGATTCACCTTCTAATAATTAAAACTCCTGAGAACTGATGAAGATTAATCTAGATACTCCTGCTGAAGAGGCTCGGATTGAACTGGTGCCTTTAATTGACGTGATATTTTGCATTCTGACGTTTTTTCTGCTGGCCGCTTTGCAACTGACTCGCCAGCAAGCAATTAATGTCGATTTGCCTAAAGCGAAGACGGGACAAACACAGATGCGAGAGATGCTGATTGTCAGCATTGACGATTTCGGTCAAACTTATATCGACCAATTGCCTGTTAATTACCAACAGCTCGATCGAGTTTTAAAGAGTTTCCAAAGCCAAAATCCTACGGGGTTGATGGTGCTGTACGCTCCTCAAAATGCTAGATATGCCAAAGTTGTCGAGGTTTTAGACAAATTGAGAGAGGTAGGGGGCGATCGAGTGGCTCTAGCAACTCTTCCTAGTTCGGCTTCCTCCCCATTGCCCAATCCCTCGCTTCCGAATTCTGGCATTCCTGCAGCACCTGCGATCGGCAATTCCGGTCAACCCCCGCAGTCTCCTTTGGCTCCTGGGCAGCAGCAGCTCAATCCAAATCAGTTTCAATCTCCTCTCCCGACTCCCGGGCAGCAGCAGTTCAATCCGAATCAGTTTCAATCCCCTCTCCCGGCTCCCGGGCAGCCTAGCAACTCTGGGGCAAATCAGGGCATTCCTCCTGTTTCGCCTGCACCCACTGCTCCCAATTTAAGACCCGGAGCGGTCACTTCACCGCAAAATGTCGGGCCCTCGAATTAGTTAGAAGGAAGAAGGTTCGGCAACGGATTGTGTAACGGATGTAACGGATGTCCGTCGGAAGAAGGGAGAAGGAAGAAGGGAGAACAGAGAAATAGAAATTTTCCCAATCTCCTCATCTCCCGCTCTTCCGCTCTCCTCATCTCCCCCTCTCCCGATCTCCTCATCTTTCAATCTCTCCCTCTGGGCCTCTCCCCCTCTCTCGATCTCCTCATACCATTTTTTTAAAGATGTGATAGAGATAAAGAATGTAAAATCCAAGACCATCCGGTGAGAAAACCAATGACACGTTCGGTGAAAGATGCCAAAATTTCCTTGACTTTTGTGCGGAGTTCGTCAAGATTACTAAACACCGACTTTCGCTAAAAAATATTTCAGATATTCCCACACTCTTTCTGTCGGATTTACTTCGGGACAAGCCGGAGGCTGAAATAGTAAAATAACATTGTCTGGTAATTCAGATGAGTCCAAATTATGAGCAGGTGCGTTATCAACTTGAATGATGTGTAATTGCTCAGAATATTGTATTGACAAAAGTTGTAAATATGCTCCAAAACAAACTTTGTCTAAATGCGAAAACTCCCAAAAAAAACTCTTTCCAGTAGCGATTGATACTGCCCCATACAGCCAAAAACACTCAAATTTCCATTGATGCTTCCCAATGGGCTTTACGCCGGAAAGCGTCAGCTTGCGCCGACGAATTGTATGCAGCCCTATCCGCGTTTCATCACTACACCAATAAGTGACTTTTTTATATTTGTTTACTTGAGGTAAAGCTTTGTCTAGTAGAGCTTTTATCTGTTGATGCAAGTTATTTTTAAATTCATTAATTGCCGTAGATTTCTGAGAAACACTGCGAGGTCTGGGAATTTTTAATTTACTTCTTAATTCCCCTCTAACTCAAGAATATACAGCCTGGTAACTGCTAGCTATTCCTTTAATCAACCAGAGCCAAAGATGAACTTCTTTATAACTCTGAAATCCTTCGGGGTCCCTCAACTCTTGTTGCAAGGTCGCTGCTATTTCAACTGAGAACTTTTTTGGGCGACCAAAAACCTGCCGATGTTTTAACAAATTTTCCAGACCACCCTCTTTATATTGAAAGAGCCAGCGATGAATTGTTGCCTCACTTTTACCTAAAACTGCCGATACTTCCCGCACAGTTTCTACTTGTTTTGACTGAAACAAATAAAGCATTTGAACTTTGTTATAAGCTAGAATTCTTTTTTGCTGTTTGAGTATTTCTCGCAAACTTTCTACAGATTCGGTAATCTTTATATGAGGACGACCAGACATTGTAATGCTCTCCTTTACTTTTTACACAAGTCTATCACATCTTTAAAAAAATGGTATCATCTCCCCATCTTCAGCTCTGGGCCTCTCCCCCTCTCCTCATCTCCCCCTCTCCCGCTCTTCCGCTCTCCTCATCGCGGAAAGAATCTCCGCCGGATTTGGTATAAACGGCTTCAATTCTTTTGGTTCGTACTGAGCCTTTTTTCTCTTGACAAGTAGATACACTTGTATATGCCTGCGGAAGGAACTTTTGCAGACATCTCGCCATCTCTATCCATAAATAAGGTATTTCTTAGGGCAGATGGTAATTTTGTCAAATGATTGTTACCTTTTGTAATATAGACTAAAGCCAGATGGGCAATCGGGCATCCCGAAACCAACGGTCGATCGCTGAAACAACTTACAAATCTGGTTAATCCAGGTGTTCACTTTTAAGTCACCTTTACTTACAGAGGAGTCAAAGTCATGAGCCAACCAGCAGAATTGTCTTTGGAACAGCAATTTAGCCTGTGTTCATTCAAAACACAGGTAAGTGACATGAGCCGCGAACAAGCTCAGGAGTTTTTGGTCAAGCTTTACGAGCAAATGATGCTACGAGAAACCATGTACCGCCATTTTCTGAAACACCACTGGGGTTTAGAACCTAACCCAGGTGTTGAGTAACCAAGAGTCGCAGTCGGCGACCTCCGTCTCTTACTCTCTTCCCTCAGGCGGAAAGGAGTTGGGGGTGATGGGGCGTCACTCGAAGGCAGAAGCTAGAACACCTCCGTACAGAGGTGAGGAAAATCTGACAATTGCTTTGTGGATTTAACTCAATGTGGGAGTCGAGCTAAGCAGTTTCTTGATTGAGAGCACGGGAGAGCGCAAAGATAATTCATCGCGCCTCGACTCGAAAATTGGATAACTATTAATAATAAGTAAGTGTTAATTTTTTAATCAATTAAAATTATTAACAAATTCAATATCTTTGTGTTTATTTGCAGGGGATGAGGTTTGACAGCAATGGCGCTAGTCGGACATCTGAGCGCGACCTCCGACTAGCAAAACCTTCAATTTTCACATCAAACCCTAGAACTCGCAAATGTGGACTCTAGAAAGAGTTATTCCCCCTGACGTTCGAGAGTCGCTTCCATTGTACTCGTCAAGTAATGACCAGACATGATGCCGCTAGATTGGTAGTAGCGGTTGTCATCAACCCGGTGAAGGGTATCAAAACCCGTCCGCCGCTGGCGTTCGTCTCCCAATACCCAATAACGCTGGACGATCGACTGGGGAGCAATCCAACCTTCGCCCTCGACGCGGGCGAGTTCGCTGTGTTGGAGTACAAAAGTATACTGCCGTTCATCGCTGTTGAGGTGTCCTCGGTACTGCAAAATAATCTCTTCGCGATCGCCTCCAGGAAATACGAGCTTTGTCACCATACTGAACCAATCTGTTCGGTTCCAGCTCACTAAAGTTTTGCCTTTAACCGTAATTGGCACGCCATTGCGCTCAATCCAGCTTCCTTCGAGCGTCCATTGGCCAGATTCCATTAAAAACGTGTGAGCCACAGTGCTGTTCCTATGCTTTTGCTGCTGGCTACAATGCTGGTGCAACAACGCACAGCCGTTGTCCCTCAGACTCTATGCTATCACGCCCAACTGTGCCAACAAGAGTTAATTTCTCCTAAAAGTACCGATGTCCGGGCACCAGTAACTTGAGGCAGATTGCCGGGAATGCCCCGAACCCGCCAGGCGGCTAAAACCGCGAATGCGATCGCCTCTTTAAAATCTACATTCAAGCCTGCCTCAGAAGTAGTCAACACTTGCACTGGATGCAATTGAGATTGCAATCGGCGTTTTAAGTAGAGATTGTGGCTTCCGCCCCCACATAGTAAAACTCGATCGGGCATAGCCGGTAAAAAAGTTTGGTAACTGTGAACGATCGAGGCCACAGTCAGTTCTGTCAGAGTAGCCAGCACGTCAGCAGGACTGAGGTTGTAACCTTGGGCCTCGACCAAACACCTGTCAAAATAGTCTACACCAAATAGCTCTCGGCCCGTTGATTTCGGCGGTGCTTGGCGGAAGAACTCTGATGCGAGCCAATCATGGACTAAAGCTTGACAGGGAGTTCCCGAGGCCGCCCAAGCTCCACCTTCGTCGATCGTCTTAGTGCCGCCTGAGAAGTGCTGCACTGCCAAATCTAACAGGGAATTCGCCGGGCCTGTATCCCAGCCCGATATGCCATCCCCAAGAGTGAAAATCTCAGACTCGTCATTGTTTCCCCCTCTTCCCGTGGCCGGAAGATAGGTAACATTGCCAATTCCGCCCAGATTTTGGATGCAGAGGCTGATGTTGGGTTCTGCCAGCAGGCAGGCATCAACTATTGACACTAAGGGTGCTCCTTGACCCCCTGCTGCAATGTCTGCCGATCGAAAGTTACTCACAGTAGTAATGCCTGTCAATTCCGCAATTAGCGCGCCCCGCCCGAGTTGCAAGCTGTAGCCCATTAACGCACCGGCGCTGTCTTTCGGGGCTTTCCCAGCAGGTCGGTGGTAGACGGTTTGACCGTGAGAGCCGATTAATTCGGCTTTATCATATTCAGCTTGAATTGTCAATGCCGCCGTGGCAAATTCTTGGGCGATGGCATCATCTAATTGGGCTAGTTCAGCCATTGACAAAGCTGAACCACTGCAAACCGAGAGAATTTGCGATCGCAAATTAGCAGGATAAGGGAGAGTCTTGCCGGCCACCAATTGCACTTTCAAGTCAGTGTGGGAACCGACCACATCCACCAAAGCAGCATCAATGCCATCCACCGAGGTGCCGCTGATCAAACCAATAACGCGGGTCATTCAATTTTAGATTTTAGATTTTAGATTTTAGATTGTTCAATTTTTCGATTTTAGATGGTCGAGTGCGATCGGGGGATCGAATATTATTTGAGGTCGATCGTCACGATCACCACAGTAATATTATCGCGTCCACCTTTATCCTTAGCTGCTTGAATTAAAGCATTTGCTGCGCCCTCGCAGGCGCGTATCGACTTCAGAGGCGAAGCAATCAAAGGATCGGAAAGTTCTTCAGTCAAACCATCGCTGCAGAGCAGCAAGCGATCCCCAGGCTGCACGTCCACCGGCAAAATATCTATCTCCCGCAAATCATCGCGGCCCAAACACTGGGACAAAACGTGACGCCAAGGATGAGTGCGAGCCTGGTCAGGAGTTAGAGCCTTTCTTTTCACAGCCTGAGCCACCCAAGTCTGGTCTTCAGTAATCTGTTCCAAGCGAGAGCCGTGCAGTCGGTACAAGCGAGAGTCCCCGATATTAGCGCACCAGGGTCGGCCCTCATCCCTAAACATTAGAACCACAGCCGTAGTTCCCATATCAGCACGCTCCGGGTGGTCGAGCTGATCCGTCAAAATTGCTTGATTGGCAATTAAAAAAGCCTTTTCCAACAACAGCGGAGAATCCTCTGGCCCTTCCCAATGTTCGAGCAAATAAGATTGAATCGCCTGAGTCGCAATCCGGCTGGCTTCTTGACCTCCGGCGTGTCCTCCCATTCCATCGGCCACTATGAAAAATCGCCCGTCAGAGTCTATGTAGTACGAATCCTGATTTACGGAACGAACTAGCCCTGTGTCTGTCTTACCTGCGAAAGAGCGTTTCATAGATTGGGTGATTGGACTCATCGAACTTGAAAGCTTGATTTAATGGGGTGCGATTTTTTCTTCCAAAACTTAAATCCCGAACTGACTTGAAATTCTGCAGCCCGCGATCGCGAGTTTGGGAAAAATTGCACTACCTTGACCTCATATTGTAGATCGATATGATGGTAATCCCGTCTTAAAATTTCGGTAAATCCAGTAAATTAAGCAGCACCTGCAAAAAAAACAGGATTTCTACAAAAAATCCGAGGTTTAGCTAGCGAGAAATCTAGGAAGCAACCGGGTTTTTAGCATCAAAGCGTGTAAGTGCGGTAAATTTCAGCAATCTGTGGTCAGCCAGCCAAAACTTAACATTCGAGGTCAAATTTGGGCTGGCGAGAAATTTCAAACCTGAAATTTCCAATCGCAAATTGCACAATTATGACATCCTGTCTAAACGATCGATCCGCTTGAACAAACGCAGCATAGCAAACCCTGCACCCGCCGCCAGCACGGCCACAGCGACAGCCGGCCAGACTTGATTGCTGACAAACAAAATTGTTGCCGACAAAGTAAAAGCACTCATCAGCAAAGCATAATTCGTACCCATTTGAGCGCTGCTCATGCGACGTAGCAAGCGCTCAGTTTCGGCAGAACGGACGCGAATCCGCAAATCTCCCTGTTCGAGTTTGTCAATAGTCTCCTCAATCCGGCGGGGCAAACCCAAAGCAGTAGAACTCACCTGAGCCGCCTGACGGCCGATTTCGTTAAAAATGCTGCTACTTGTATCGGGGCCATTTCCATTAGTCATAAGCTGCATGGCAAAAGGTTGTGCCACCTCCATAAAGTTGAACTCGGGATCTAAACCTCGGCCCACCCCTTCGATTGTGGAAAAAGCTCGCATTACAAAAGTAAAAGTAGCTGGGAAGCGAAAAGGTTGGTTGTAGGCAATATCGTAAAGGTCGTCGGTAATCGCGCTCACAGACTGATTTTCAAAAGGCTTGTCCATGAAGTTGTCCAGCATATACTGGATGCTGCGGCGTACCGGACTCATATCACCCGTAGGCACCAAAGCTCCCAAATTGATCAGAGAATCCATAATCCGCTGTCCATCCTTGGAAGCAATGCCGTAGAGCGTCTCCATCAGTCCTTCGCGGACGTTCGACTGGATTTGCCCCATCATGCCAAAATCGTAAAAAATCAGACAACCGTCAGCACTAACAGCGATGTTGCCGGGGTGTGGGTCAGCGTGGAAAAAGCCGTCATTGAGCAACTGCCGCAAATAAGCTTTTGCCCCCAACTGAGCGATTAATTTACGATCGATACCGGCAGCTTCCAAAGCTTCGTAGTGGCTGATTTTAATCCCCGGCAGGTATTCCAAAGTCAGCACTCGCGGAGCCGCGTACCGCCAATAAACCCTCGGCACCCGCACCCAGTCACAGTTGCTAAAATTGCGCCGAAAAGTATCAGCATTCCGGCCTTCATGGAGATAGTCTATTTCCAGCCACAGAATGCGACAGCATTCCTCATAAATCCCCATCCAATCTCGGCCGTAGCCCCACTTAGGATGGTTTTGAAAGTAGCGGGCAATTCCCTTAAGAATTTGCAAATCTATCTCGAACAGCTTCCGCAGTCCCGGCCGCTGCACCTTGACCACCACTTCCTGGCCCGAATGCAGTTGAGCTTTGTGTACCTGACCCAGACTGGCAGCAGCCAGGGGCACCGGGTCAAAGCTGCGGTAGAGTTCTTGAACTGTCTTGCCCAAATCTTGCTCGACAATTACCTCCAACTGCTCGTAGCTGAAAGCAGGCACTTTATCTTGCAGCTTAGAAAGTTCCTCGACAAACTCTGCTGGGAACAAATCGGCGCGGGTGGAAAATAACTGCCCAACTTTAATGAAAGTGGGCCCTAAATCCAACAGTGTTTCTCGAACCCAGATAGCTTGAAAGCGGCGTCTGGCAACTTTCTTTTCTTCCGTCACGCCTCCCCAGTAGCTCCAATTTTTGCTGTCGAGCCAGAGGGAAGCCAGCCAGAGCAAGACAAAGGCCCAAATGTCGAAAAAGCGCCGCTGCCGGGAGTATTTTTCGCGATTCCAGCGATAAGCTTTACTTTTGTAGGATTTACCAGCAGCAGTTTTTGGCTCATCGCCGTCGCCAGTGCGCTTGTTTGAGCGCTGGCGATTAACAGAGTCATCAAGGAGAGCAGACACTTGGGTTCCCAAATTGCTTATTTTATGTTGTTGCTTTGATTGCAGGTAGGAGCGCAGGAGCGCATTGCTTTGCGCTCGCGTAGTCGTAAATAATAGTTGTGGTCGGAGTATCGAGCGCTAGGGCAAACTGCTGCGGTAGCGCTGCAATTCCGATCGCACCAGGGCGACTTCGGCGCGCAGCTCGTCAATAGTCGCTTGCAACTCTGCAGGATGGATGTCTTGAATGGTGGTGGTGCTTGCCGTGCCAGTTCTGGTCTGCATCGCCTCCTCCGAAGCTCGATTAGCCCGTTCCACAACTCGATCGGTGAACTGTCGCAGGCGTTCTCTTTGTTCTGCGTCAAATTTGCCGAGTTCAGAGAAAGCGTTGGTTGCTGCGCTTTCTAATTGCTCGTACAGTGCTTCGGCAAGTGCTCTGCCTACAAAAAAAGCATGAACTGGGGGTTTACTCATAAAAAATCTCTGTGCGCTTCCGCAACAAATTATAACTTGCTTGTCCCCGATGGTGCTTGTTCCCAAAGAAAGGAAGTTTGGGGGAATTGACACTCCCACCCCTCGATCGGGGATGGGATTTTTGAGAGTTAGAACAGTGTAACGCGCAACGGCTTAGCCAAAAAGCCTCGCTTGCACTCGTTCCAATTCGAGGTTGGGGTTGCTTTGTACAAAAATGTTTGCAGCTTGGCAGCAGTAATACGCGACATCACACCACCTCAGTGCCGCGCACATATTCTAACATAATTTCAATCAAAATAGAAAACAGTCCTGCATTTTTTTGCAGGGATTTGGATTGCAGAGGGAATAGGAAATATTCAATAAACTCTGAGCTAGACTGTTGGGATTTTCCGATTATACCGCAGGTTTTGCGAGATAGTCGTTGGCGAGGAAGGGCATTATTATCTCCACTACCGATCGCATATTTGCTGAGTCATAAAACCAAGTATTTGTCCGCACTTTTAAGGAACAAAAACCATACTAATTTGTCGCAGGTTCGGGAAAAGGCACCGCGGGATCTGCCACAGGGGGTGGTGAATCAGGTGCGATCGAACTATCTGAATTGCTGCCACTGCTGCTCGGTATCGCAGGCTCAGGCGATCGCTCGGTCGGCGGCGCTAGTTCTGGTGGGGAGGATTCAGAGGGTGACAAGGTTTCCGCACTCTCAGGGGCAGGCGGGGCGGGTGCGGGGGGCGGTTCTGCAGGCAGGGGCGCAACTTCGGGTACGGGTGCGGGTTCTGGTTGGGGTTCTGGCTCGATTTCGGTTTGAGCCTCGGGAATGGGGGACTCAGAAGGCTGCTCTTGGGGCTCGGGCGTCGGGGATGGCTCAGGTAGCGGTTCGGGCTCCGGGGCGGGAGTTTCCGGGCTTGGGGACTCAGAAGGTTCGGCGCTAGTTTCAGAGGGCTCGATCTGTTCGGGAATGTTGCTGCTTTCTAAGGGCGGTTTAGGGCGCTTGTTGAGTTCGATCGGGTAGAGAGGGCTGCTTTCGACAGACGGCTGCCCGAACATCGGCCCTGAAAAATTGCCGGATTTGAGCAAATCTTCCAGAGATGGGAAGGATTCAATTTTGGATCGATTGCTGCTGAGACTGGTGCTGTTGTAGTGCCATGCTAGGTCAAAACCCATCCAGCCTGCAATTGCAGCCGTTACGAGAAACGCCAGCAAAGTCAACTGCGGCGGGGGAGGTGCGGGCAATCGCAGACTTTGCTTGCCTTTTCTTTTTGCTGGTACTCGCTCTGTTTCTTGGAGCATGGTGAGCCAATTTTCCACTGTCTGAGGGCGTTTGTGGGGGTCGATTTCGAGTCCCCGAAGGATGGCTCGCTCGATTCCCGGGCTGAGGTTCGGCTGAAATTGCCGCAACTCGGCCAGGGGAATGCGATCGCGCAGGGGTGCTGCTACGGGCGCTACACCGGAGAGTAAGTAGTAGAGGGTGGCGGAGATCGCGTAGATGTCTGTCGCCGGTGTACATTTACCGTCGTAGAGGTATTGTTCGATCGGCGCGTACCCGGGCGAGAGCAAGTTAGTGTGGGTTTGTTTGGTGCCAGCGGTAAAGCCGCGGGCAATCCCGAAATCTATTAACATTACCAGATGAGAATCGGCTCGCCGGATAATATTTTCAGGCTTGATATCTCCGTGCAGCAATCCGCTGTGGTGAACTGTACTTAAGGCTGAGGCTATTTGCCGAATATAGTGCAGGGCCTGGGCTTCTGGCAGCGGCCGATCGGTTTCGACTATTTGGGCGAGAGTTTGGCCCGGAATGTAGTCCATTGCGATAAAAGACTGTCCGGCTTCTTCAAAAAAGTCGATGACTCTGACTATGTTGGAATGCTGACACCGCGACAGGCGTTGGGCTTCGGCAATAAACTGCTGCTGAAATTGGGCAGATTCTGGGTGTTGGCGCAGACTTTCGTTGAGGGTTTTGAGTACGACGGTTTGGTTTAAATGCGTGTGGATAGCTCGGTAAGTGATGCCGAACCCTCCTATGCCTAAAGTCGCGTTAATTTTGTATTTGCCCTGTTGCAGGACTGTTGCTGGCGCTAAGTTCATCTTCAGTTGATGCCGTTTCCCAAACTATGCTACCGCCTTTGGGTTATTTCGCAGAGTTAGGGGTGAGGTTCGATCGATCTGCGCCCTAGTTTGAGCTTGAGCTCTGCTATATCTTTAATCTTTGCATCCCCACGTCATTTTAGCTGTAGTAGGTATCGTGAAACTAACGCTCCGGGTGTCCAATAAAAATCCCGCTCTTGTGGAACGGGAAAGCCATCAGGGTGCATCTATATATGTGACTATAACTTATGAGGGGTGTAACCCCTCTTTGTTTTATCAACTCTTTACAATTAGCCGATTTTTGTAAAAATTTAGACTTTTTTTTGACTTACGAGCAATTTTACGATCGCAAAAATGATCTGAGGGCGATCTTGAGCTTGAAGAAATGAAGAGGGAGAGTATTGACTAAAGTAGGGTTTCAACCCAGATTCCGCACCGCCCAACGGGCAGCGTACACTGCAAGAGTTTCATAAAATTTATCGAGGCAAACTAGATAGGAGGCCAGCTTAGTACCCCTACTTTTAGGCCTAATAGTTCGGTTGCCTGGAAGCTGTCTACAGGCTTAGAAAATAAATATCCTTGCCCCAACTCACACCCCAACTCTCTCAGTTTCTGTAGCTGTGTTGGCGTTTCTATGCCTTCTGCCACGATATCCATACCTCGGCTGCGAGCCAGCGTTACTATCGTCTGGATAATTTCTACGCCACTGTTGTCTGCCCCAATGCGGCTGACAAAAGAGCGGTCAATCTTTAAAGTATCAATGGGAAACTCGTGTAAGCGGCTTAAAGAAGAGTAGCCCGTGCCAAAGTCGTCGATACACAACTGAATGCCTAGAGCTTTTATCTGCTTCAACATCTTTTCTTCCCTGGATACTGTTTCTAAAATGCAGCTTTCAGTAATCTCTAGTTTTAGAGAGTAGCTTGGAAGGGCAGTCTGCTGCAAAATCTCCTCAATTCGATTGAGTAGGTTGACTTGTTTGAGCTGCACGGGGGAAAGATTGACATTAATCGCCAAGGGAGGTGTTTGGGGAAACTGTTGCTGCCAAATACGGATCTGGTGACAAGCTTCGTGCAAAACCCACCACCCCAGTTCATTGATCAAACCAGTTTCTTCAGCCACAGGGATAAACTCGGCAGGCGGGTAGATGGTTCCAGATGGGTGATGCCAGCGCACTAAAGCTTCAAAACCACTCAGTTGCCCCGAAGAAAGGGAGACAATTGGCTGGTAGTGAACGCAAAATTCTTGTAGCACCATCGCCCTTCTCAAGTCGTTCTCCAACTGCAAGCGCGTCATCGCAACAGCTTGCATCGCTGGATCGAAAACTTCGTAACGCCCTCTGCCTTGAGCTTTAGCATAATACATTGCGATATCCGCATCTCTGAGTACGTCTTCTGGGCGATCGTAACCCATTGTGCTCAGAATAATGCCAATGCTGATCTCGGTAAATACTTCATAATCATTCAAATTAAACGGCTGCCTTAATTGGTTTTGGATGCGTTCAGCCACCCTGGTCGGTTCGTCAATATCTTTAATATCTTCTAACAAGAGTACAAATTCATCTCCTCCAAACCGCGCAACTGCATCTGTGTGGCGTAAAGAAGCTTGCAGTTGACGAGCAACGCTTTTTAGTAATTCATCCCCAACCAAATGTCCGAGGCTATCATTCACGACTTTAAAGCGATCGAGGTCAATAAATAGCACCGCATATAAATAATCTTCACGTCTGTACGCCTTGCCGATCGCCTGTTGCAGCCGATTCATAAACCAAGCGCGGTTAGGCAAATCCGTTAGCGCGTCGTGAAAAGCATCATGTCCTAATTTTTCTTCCCTTTGCAACAACTGAACTTGAGCCTGTTGAAGCTCGTTGACGGCTTGTGTAAGTTCAGCCGTTTGAGAAGCCACCCGTTCCTCTAACTCACAAGTAAGTTTCTGCAAGGCAGCTTCCGCCTCTTTTCGCGCTTCAATTTCCTGTTTGAGAAGCGTATTTTGTTCTTCCAGAGTCTTGGTCAAATTTCGCAGTCTCAGGTGTAGTTGCACGCGGGCTAGGACTTCCTCTTGCTGAAAGGGTTTGGTGATATAATCTACTGCGCCCATTGACAGACCTTTAACCTTATCTACGCGATCGGTAAGAGCTGTCATAAAAATCACAGGGATATCTTTCGTTGCCACCGATGCTTTTAAGCGGTAGCAGGTTTCAAATCCATCTATCCCCGGCATCATCACATCTAACAATATGATATTTGGCGAAACTTCTTGTAGCTTTTCAATAGCACTTTCCCCATCCTTAGCCACTAAAACCTTGAAGCCTGACTCCTTCAAAAAATCGAACAGAAGTTTTAGGTTATTTGGGTTATCATCAACAATTAAAATTACATTTTCGTTTTTGTTAAGCATTTTATTTCCCAAAATGTGTCTTCATAAAAGCTAGTAGTTCTTTTTCTTCAAAATTTTTGGCAAATTGCAAGATTTTATTGGCAAATGGTAGATAGTTGCCGTCTATCTGCTTGAGTCTATTTGCTTCCTGCTCAACAATTTCAATATCGCCGATCCGAGCCGCATTAAACAGCGCTACCAGGTCTGTTGATGGCGGTATCACCAGCTCACTACTCTGAACATTTAATAAATTAGTGAAACCTTCCTGCTGTTCGTTCGCCAAATCAGCAGGTTGGTCGTAAGTCCATTCTATTTGCAAATAAATCTTTAATAATTCTAGCAATTCTTCTACTTGTATCGGCTTTGACACGAACTCGTTGCAACCTGCGTCTTTACTATTTTGCCGATCGAAGTTAAACACGCTGGCGCTGGATGCTATCAATATTACATCTTTAAATTCTGGTGATTTCCGCAAGCGCCGCGACATTTCAAATCCATCCATTACTGGCATCACTAAGTCTGTGATAATCAGATCTGGTTTAAACTCAGCAGCTTTATCTAAGCCCTCTTGTCCATCACAAGCTTCCATTATTTGAAAACCTAGTGGTTCTAAAAGATTTATCAAAAAACCTCGATTTTCAAATCGATCGTCTACGACCAAAATTTTCTTTTTATTTCCTTTAAAGCCATTTAAATTAATTGAATTATTGAGCGAAGTTTGCTCAATATATTCAGATGATTGAGTCAACTCTAAATCGAGGTAAAAAATACTGCCTTGACCGAGTATACTTTCGACTTTTATTTCGCCTCGCATCATTTGAACAATTTTTTGTGCGATCGCTAATCCTAACCCGGTGCCTTCTGCCTTCTGCTGAATATTTCCGACTTGTTCAAACGGTAAAAATATTTTTTCTAACTGTTCTGGTGCCATTCCCACGCCAGTATCTTGGATATGGAAACGAATTTTAGTAAATTGTGATTGGTCAGAGTCTTCCCCCTCACCTATTACGCCTACCTTAAAAATAACACCACCTTTTTTTGTAAATTTAATAGCATTGCCCAAAAGGTTGATCAAAACTTGGCGCAGTCGTTTTTCATCAGCACAGACAGCGTTAGGAAGTTGATTTAATACTTGATAATTAAATGTAATTTCTTTTTGTTCAGCTCGGATACGGCAGATTTCCACAACCCCATTCAGAAAATAAGGAAAATTAAAAGCTGAATTGTAAAGATCCATTTTATTTGCTTCAATTTTAGAAATATCTAAAATATCGTTAATCAGAGTGAGTAAGTGCGAACCACATTGGTGAATAACTTGGATTGCATCTTTTTGTTTAGGAGTTGTACTTTTATCGCGTTCCATAATTTGAGCGTATCCTAGAATTCCGTTCAGGGGAGTACGGAGTTCATGGCTCATGTTGGCGAGGAATTCGCTCTTGGCGTGGTTAGCAGTATCAGCGGCAACTTTTGCCTCTTTTAGCTCACTTGTCCGTTCTTCTACTCGATTTTCTAGATCTGAATTTGTCTTTTCTAAAGCAGCAAAAGACTCGCGCAATTGCTGTGCCATTTGGTTAAAAGATTGAGCGAGAATTCCCAATTCATCTATGCCATTTACCTCGACTTTTTGGTCTAATTGACCGCTAGCGATCGCTTTACTCGCTTTACTCAAACGAAAAATAGGATGGGTAATCCAGCGGGAGGCGAGGATTCCTAACAACGTCGCTAGCACTAACGCTAAAACGCAGAGTAGGATAGTGCTGCGGGTATTGGCATTGATTTCCTCCATAAAGTCGGCTTCTGGAACGACTACCACAATCAGCCAATCAAGACCTCTACCATCTTGGAATGGGGATACTTGCACGAATTCTCGCTGACCATTTAGCATGAATTCTAATTGCGAGTTGCTATCTATTTCGGTGAAGTTACCAAAGCGTTCTATTAAATGCTGCGCTGTTCCCTGTATCAAAGGCACGCTGCTTTCAATCGCTTTTAATCTTTGCGTTTTTTTGCGATTTTTTTTATTGATAAATGGCTTCTCGGGGGTGGAAGAAGCCACTAGCAAGCCAGAGCGTTCTATGATGAAAGTCTTTCCGGATTTACCAATTTTTAAAGTTTGGAGAAAATCGCCAATTTTTGAGAGAAACAGATCGGTACTTACAACTCCTATAAAAGTGCCATTTTTGTCGTAAACAGGTTCGCTAGCGGAGATTCCTAGGCTAGGTTGAATATAATATTGATAAATTTTATTCCATTGGGGTTTGCCTGCAACTTTTGCGGCTTGATACCAGGGTCGAATGCGGGGATCGTAGTCTGGGTGGGTTTCCTTAAACTGAGTAGGGTTGCCCTCTCTATCTACGCTGACGATCGTATTGATAAAATTAGTAGATCGATCCGTTATTTCAATAACAACACTGCCATTATCCTTATATCCAGCACCCGCATATTCTTTTCTTTCCCCGCCAAAACTGATGTAACTAACAGTGGAAAATTGCTTGAGCTGCCAGTAGAAGTAGCTTCTCATAGAACCCATATTGTCTGGATTCCACAACCCAAATCTGCGAATGGCATCGACGCTGATGGCATTGACCAAATGGGGCGTTTCCAAGTAAGTGTTTAGTTGTTGATTGATGCGGGCGAGTACCTCCGTTCGTAATTGGCTAGTAACATTGTTGACGGCCGTTTTGCCGTTGCGTAGCGAGAGCCAACCTGTCAGTCCCACAGCGACAAAGATTTGCAGCACGAATGGTACGACTAAGACGAGGCGCAGCGGGATTTTTTGAGGGCTTTCTGCAAGTTTATTCTCACTCGCGATTAGTGTCATGGCGGAGTCATTTTAGTATTTGGATTGTTTCAATAACTACAGTCGCTCACCCTTAATCATTTAAAGTTTCCTGTATGGAAATTCTTTATTCCCTTTCTATTGAGTACACCTCTATTGACTTGTAGGTCTTGACTTCAATATGAATTGATCTAAGCATACAATTATAGTCAGGACTTACGCACTATACGGCCTGAAACCCAGAACTATCGCGGCCCTCAGAGCCACCCTGACCCCCAGAAGCGCTCTTAAAAAGGGGGAACCGCTTCAAAAAAGGGGAACCGCTCCCCAAAACCACTTGAAAGCACCCTTGTCAAGGGTTTGGGGGAGCTATGCGTAAGTCCTAATAATCTAGAGTGCAGAGATCCTGAATCAATCCTAAACTCAACAATGCCATTAGTTCAGGTTGAATCAGGTGGGAAGCTAAAAAAGATCTGGCTGCACGATCGCGGGAAACGCAGCGGGGCGATCGGCGATATAGTGCTGACTTCGCTGCTTCGATCGGAGGGGTATAGTCCTGGACGCACGATTGTTGAGAAAGCGGGTTTTTTTACGAAAAGACGGGTTGTAGACTGGAGATTCGGTAAAAAACCCGGTTTCACCGGCCCCGATGCGTCCAGGACTATTGACATCTCCAGTTTCATCAATAAGCAGAAGGATTTATTGCTCGCCAATTAAGGATCGCGAATTAAATAATTTACACATATTTGTGGGACGGGCGGGACGCCCATCCCACAAGAACAATAAATTGTAAGTTATTTAATTCTCATTCCTTAGCTTGTAGATGAGGTTGAATCTGGTGGCTGTTAAGGCTTTGCTGTCCCCGATCGCCTTGGGAAAAAAATGATGTAATGATTGGCTATCGGACAACCAAAATTGGCTATTTCATGTAAGATTTTACTCTCTATCTTTGATAACAATCCTAAAGAAAGGGAGGAACTTAAAAGATTCGTAATTTATAACTTCGTTGAAGAGGTGTTGATAGTTGTGGCAGCAGTCATCGATCAGCTTGACTGTTTGTGAAACCTGACAAGCGAATTTCAAAGGTGGTACCCGCCACGTGATTTATCCGTGGAATCAATCCAAAATCTAAAATCTCAAATCCTCAAGCCCCCGAATTTATCTCGCGCAAGTCAATCCAAAATCTAAAATCTAAAATCTAAAATCGAATGACGGGGTGGTGTTACCATACCGATCCATCCTCAAACAATGGTTGGTCAATCCCTCTTTTATGAACTCTTACTTTGACCGAAAAAAAATGAGTAATTTCAAAAATATAGGACGTTGTTCCACAGGTTCTGTTTTTATCCAATGTCTGCTAGAGTTAGGGTAATGGGCGATCGGGATTGTGCCACTGGCGATCGGGCTTTTGCTACAGGCAATTAATTAGATATTTGGGTAAATTTTATAACTCTTGAACAATAGTAAAGCGACATCTTTGAACGATGATCGATCTACCCTTTTTCATCGTCGATTAGTTACGGATTTGGTTGTTGCTTAGCTTTATAC
The DNA here is from genome assembly GCF_036702515.1 of Microcoleus sp. BROC3. Classification (NCBI taxonomy): domain Bacteria; kingdom Bacillati; phylum Cyanobacteriota; class Cyanophyceae; order Oscillatoriales; family Microcoleaceae; genus Microcoleus; species Microcoleus sp. BROC3. Next base: position 6,272 of record NZ_JAUBTQ010000063.1, on the reverse strand, counting down.
TACCCCCGCAGTGACAAAAGAGGGATAACAAGGTATTTTGACTTACCTCTTGTGTCTCCAATTATTCCACACCCCAATTTGAAACCTCAAGAGGGTAATTGCAATAGCCGACTTTTTTTAATCCGGCGGAAGGGGAAGCTTTTTTTTGCGATCGCACATCCAAACTCTTGTGGGGTAAGCATCCTCTCTTCCCTTAACTTTATTTTCCCTCCCTATGTAATGTAAAATCATTTACAATGATAAAGACCAATTTGTCATCCATCTTTTGACAGAAGCAGTCCGCCACTACTTTAGTCAGATAATAGCAATACCATCCCCAAAAACTCATGAGAGCTAGGGTTGCTGCTGCCTGAACCCGTACTGCTAACCAGATGTTTTGCACCATCAACGCTGAAGCAGCCGGAAACCCCTTCAAACTCGCCAAAGGTAACGGTCATGTCAACTGCACAGATAACAAGCCCCAATTCAAATAATGGTTATGCCAAACAGTTACTCAGAACCTTAGTAGCTGTCAAAAAAGGGGACTTTTCAGTTCGGATGCCCATAGACCAGACCGGTCTAGCGGGGAAAATTGCTGACGAACTTAACGACATTATCGAGCTCAATGAGAGAATGGCGGCCGAACTCGATCGGATCGGTACAGTTGTCGGTAAAGAAGGCAAAATCGCCCAGCGGGCAAGCATTGGCAGCGCCGAGGGGTCTTGGGCAGCTAGCGTAGATTCTGTCAATACCCTAATTACAGATTTAGTGCAACCAACCTCTGAAACCGCCAGAGTAATTCGGGCAGTAGCAAAAGGAGATTTATCGCAAACCATCGCCTTAGAAATAGAAGACAGACCCCTCAAAGGAGAATTCCTCCAAACAGCGCAAATTGTTAACACAATGGTAGACCAGTTGAGCTCCTTTGCGTCGGAAGTAACGCGGGTTGCTAGGGAAGTGGGAACCGAAGGGAAATTAGGCGTGCAAGCTGAAGTTAAAGGAGTTGCAGGAACCTGGAAAGATTTAACTGATTCAGTTAACTCGATGGCGGGGAATTTAACAGCCCAAGTGCGGAACATTGCCGAAGTGACAACCGCTGTGGCAAATGGCGATTTATCCAAAAAAATTACTGTCGATGTTAAAGGGGAAATTCTCGAACTGAAAAACACGATTAACATCATGGTGGATCAGTTGAGTTCCTTCGCATCTGAAGTAACGCGGGTGGCGAGAGAAGTAGGAACGGAAGGCAAATTAGGCGTGCAAGCTGAAGTGCGGGGAGTAGCAGGAACCTGGAAAGATTTAACGGATTCAGTTAACTCGATGGCCGGCAATCTTACCGCACAGGTGCGGAACATTGCCGACGTGACGACGGCTGTGGCAAATGGCGATTTATCTAAAAAAATTACCGTCGATGTTAAAGGTGAAATTCTCGAACTGAAAAACACGATTAACATCATGGTGGATCAGTTAAATTCCTTTGCATCTGAAGTAACGCGGGTGGCGAGAGAAGTAGGTTCCGAAGGCAAACTCGGCGGTCAAGCTGAAGTTAAAGGAGTTGCCGGAACTTGGAAGGATTTAACTGATAGCGTTAACTTCATGGCAGGCAGTTTGACAGCACAAGTGCGAAACATTGCTGAAGTGACAACGGCTGTGGCAAAGGGCGATTTATCTAAGAAAATTACCGTAGATGTTAAAGGCGAAATTCTCGAACTCAAAAACACCGTCAACACGATGGTTGACCAGTTAAATTCCTTCGCATCTGAAGTCACCAGGGTTGCTAGGGAAGTGGGGACGGAAGGGAAATTAGGCGTACAAGCAGAAGTGCAGGAAGTAGCAGGAACCTGGAAAGATTTAACGGATTCAGTTAACTCAATGGCGGGGAATTTAACAGCACAAGTCCGAAACATTGCTGAGGTGACGACGGCTGTTGCTAACGGTGACTTATCTAAGAAAATTACGGTACAGGTTAAAGGAGAAATTTTAGAACTGAAAAACACCATTAACGTGATGGTGGATCAGCTTAATTCCTTCGCTTCGGAAGTAACACGGGTGGCGAGGGAAGTGGGTTCCGAAGGTAAGCTGGGCGGGCAAGCGGATGTCCGAGGCGTAGCAGGAACTTGGAAGGATTTAACGGATTCAGTTAATTTTATGGCGGGTAGTTTGAC
>NZ_JAUBTQ010000063.1:0-4028 GCF_036702515.1 Microcoleus sp. BROC3 | reverse complement strand
CAAGCGGATGTCCGAGGCGTAGCAGGAACTTGGAAGGATTTAACGGATTCAGTTAATTTTATGGCGGGTAGTTTGACAGAGCAAGTACGGAATATTGCGGCTGTTACGACTGCTGTGGCAAATGGCGATTTATCTAAGAAAATTACTGTCGATGTTAAAGGTGAAATTCTGGAGTTAAAAAACACTGTCAACACGATGGTGGATCAGTTAAATTCCTTCGCTTCTGAAGTAACTAGGGTGGCGCGGGAAGTGGGAACCGAAGGCAAATTAGGCGTGCAAGCTGAAGTTAAAGGAGTTGCAGGAACCTGGAAAGATTTAACGGATTCAGTTAACTCGATGGCCGGGAATTTAACAGCACAAGTGCGGAACATTGCTGAAGTGACAACCGCTGTGGCAAATGGCGATTTATCTAAGAAAATTACTGTCGATGTGAAAGGGGAAATTCTCGAGCTGAAAAACACGATTAACATCATGGTGGATCAGTTGAGTTCCTTCGCATCAGAAGTAACCAGGGTGGCGAGGGAAGTAGGAACGGAAGGTAAATTAGGCGTGCAAGCTTACGTGCGCGGTGTAGGGGGAACTTGGAAAGATTTAACCGACAACGTAAACTTGATGGCGGGGAATTTGACGGCGCAGGTGCGGAATATTGCGGAAGTGACGAAAGCGGTGGCAAATGGCGATTTGTCTAAGAAAATCACCGTCGATGTCAAAGGCGAAATTCTGGAGTTGAAAGATACTATTAACGTGATGGTGGATCAGCTTAATTCCTTCGCTTCTGAGGTGACGCGGGTGGCGCGGGAGGTCGGAACTGAGGGTAAATTGGGCGGTCAAGCTGACGTGAAAGGAGTTGCGGGAACTTGGAAAGATTTAACCGACAACGTAAATTCGATGGCGGGGAATTTGACTGCGCAAGTGCGGGGTATTGCTAAAGTTGTGACGGCGGTGGCGAATGGCGATTTGAAGCGGAAATTAATGCTGGAAGCAAAGGGAGAAATTGCGACTCTGGCAGATACGATTAACGAGATGATCGATACGCTGGCGACGTTTGCCGATCAAGTTACTACAGTGGCGCGGGAGGTGGGAATTGAAGGGAAATTGGGCGGCCAGGCAAAGGTTCCGGGCGCGGCGGGGACGTGGCGAGATTTGACGGATAATGTGAATGAGTTGGCGGCGAATTTGACTACTCAACTGCGGGCGATCGCCGAAGTGGCAATTGCTGTTACCAGAGGCGATTTAACGAGGTCAATTTCCGTCGCCACAGAAGGAGAAGTTGCGATCGTTAAGGACAACATTAACCAGATGATCGCCAATCTCCGGGAGACGACGCAGAAAAATACTGAGCAAGATTGGCTGAAAACAAACCTTGCTAAGTTCACTCGAATGCTACAAGGTCAGCGGGATTTAGAAACAGTTTCTAAACTAATTCTCTCAGAATTGACGCCGCTGGTTTCTGCTCAACATGGCGTCTTCTTTATGATGGAAGCTGTCGAACACGATCCGTTTCTAAAACTGTTAAGTACCTACGCATACCGCGAACGCAAGCATCTGGGAAATAGATTTAATTTAGGCGAAGGTTTGGTAGGACAGTGCGCCCTGGAAAAGGAACGAATACTGTTGACAGAAGTGCCGGAAAACTACGTTAAAATTTGCTCGGGTCTGGGAGAATCTACGCCGTTAAATGTCGTGGTTTTACCCGTATTATTTGAGGGACAAGTAACGGCAGTAATCGAGTTAGCTTCGTTCCGCCGATTCAGCGAAATACACTTGACATTTCTCGACCAACTTACAGAAAGTATCGCCATTGTTTTAAATACAATTGCGGCGAGTATGCGGACGGAAGAGCTGCTGAAACAGTCGCAGTCTTTGGCAGAAGAGTTGCAAACTCAGCAAAAAGAACTGACGGAAACTAACAAGCGTCTAGAACAACAAGCGCAGTCGCTACGCGCATCTGAGGAACTGTTGAAGAATCAGCAGGAAGAGTTGCAACAAACGAATGAAGAACTAGAAGAACAAGCTGAATTGCTAGCGCTGCAAAATAAGGAAGTTGAGCGGAAAAACCGAGATATCGAACAGGCGAGGGGGTTGCTGGAAGAAAGAGCCGAACAGTTGGCTCTAACTTCTAAGTATAAGTCGGAGTTTCTGGCTAATATGTCTCACGAGTTGCGTACTCCGCTGAATTCGCTGTTGATTCTCGCTCGATTGCTTTCTGATAATACTGAAGGCAATTTGACTCTGAAGCAAGTTGAATACACGCGCACAATTTACTCGGCGGGAACGGATTTGTTAGGGCTGATTAATGACATCTTGGATCTCGCTAAAATTGAATCAGGCACGATGTCGGTGGAAATTGAGCAAGTGTTGTTTCCTGACTTGCGAGATCATTTGGATCGAACTTTCCGCCAAATCGCCCAGGATAAGAAGTTGAGTTTTCAAATCGAGCTTGAGAGTGGGTTGCCAAAAGGTCTCTATACTGATGCTAAACGGCTGCAACAAGTTTTGAAGAATCTCCTCTCTAATGCGTTTAAGTTTACAGAGCGGGGTGAGGTGAAATTGCTTGTCGAAGTAGCGCGGGAAGGGTGGAATTTAGAGATAGAAAGTTTAACGAGTTCCGCTACTGTTTTGGCTTTCTCAGTTAGCGATACGGGGATTGGGATTTCTGCTGAAAAACACAGGGTTATTTTTGAGGCTTTCCAACAAGCTGATGGTAGCACTAGCCGCAAATACGGGGGCACGGGTTTGGGTTTGTCAATTAGTAGAGAAATCGCTAATCTGTTAGGCGGAGAAATTAAATTGACAAGTCGCCCTGGTGAGGGTAGTAGGTTTACGCTTTATCTGCCGCAAACTTACCAAGAATCGCGAGTAATCAATGATAAGGACCCGGAAATGGGCAAGCAAACGGCTCAATTGCCGCCTGCTATTTCTGCTGCAGTTCATTCGCCGAATTTCCACTTGCCGATCGCGCCTTACCCCTCACCTTTAATCTCTGATGATCGAGAAAATATTGAGAGTGGCGATCGCGTGCTTTTGATTGTTGAAGATGACGTAAACTTCGCTCGTATTCTTTTGGATATGGCGCAGGAACAGGGTTTTAAAGGTTTAGTTGCTTTGCGGAGCGATATCGGTTTGGCGATGGCGCGAGAGTTCAAGCCAACTGCGATTATGCTGGATCTAAATTTGCCTGTGATGGACGGCTGGACAGTGCTCGATCGCTTGAAGCACGACCCAAGTACGCGCCACATTCCGGTTCACATTGTATCAGTTGAAGAAGGGCGGCAGCGCAGTTTGCAGTTAGGGGCGATCGCGTACTTACAAAAGCCTGTCAGTCGCGAAGCTTTGAGCAAAGCTTTGACTGATATTAAGGGTTTTGTGGAGCGACCCGTGAAGAATTTGCTAGTCGTGGAAGACGACGAAACACAGCGTCTCAGCATTGTGGATTTAATCGGCAATCACGATGTTTCTACCACGGCTGTGGGGAGTGGTGCAGAGGCGCTAGAAACTTTGAAATCGGGGCATTTTGACTGCATCGTACTCGATTTGGGACTGCCAGATATGACTGGTTTTGAACTGATCGATCAGATCAAGCAAGAGGCAACTTTGAAAAGTCTGCCGATTATTATTTATACGGGCAAAGAGTTGACGAGAGCCGAAGAAACTCAACTCAAGCGCATGGCGGAAACAATCATTGTTAAAGATGTGCGATCGCCCGAGCGCCTGTTAGATGAAACTGCTTTGTTCTTACACCGAGTCCAAGCAAATTTGCCGGAACCGAAGCGCCAAATGCTAGAGCAATTGTATCAAACAGATTCGACGCTCGCGGGCAAAAAAGTCTTGATTGTTGACGACGATATGCGGAATATTTTCGCCCTCACGAGTATGCTGGAGCGCCATAAAATGGAAATTCTGTTTGCTGAAAACGGCAGAGAGGGAATTGCTCAACTGCAACAGACGCCTGACATAAATATTGTGTTGATGGACGTGATGATGCCAGAGATGGACGGTTACGAAACAATGCAAGCAATTCGTAATAT
>NZ_JAUBTQ010000062.1:0-31322 GCF_036702515.1 Microcoleus sp. BROC3 | reverse complement strand
TCACGCTCGGTCTCGGATGATTCACTTTTACCCCCTCAATCCGCGTATGTGCCAGTTGGGGGTGCGGAATGTGGGTTACTATGTGGCAGAGGAAGGGCGAACTTGTCCCTAACTTGGCGACGCTTGCAGTTCCGGGGCGGACATTCCGCATCCGGTTTGATATGGATGTGACAACCAAAAAAGAAGTGCGACTTGAGATTAAGAAACTGGTCAAAGCTCTAGAACAACGAGGCTGCACAGTTCTAGTTGCAATGTGGAATCCTGAGCTAGGCTTAAAAATTGACGATGTGAAAGTCAAACACGGCTCGGAGATGGTGAAGAAAATTATGGCAGAAGCTCAACCATATGCTCAATGGCTCAAGAACCTTGAAAATCAAATTAACAGCACCGTAGAATCGGTTGTGTCAGGTGATAGCGATGTGCCAACAAGAAGGAGAAAACCACCTACTCCCCGCGAGATTGCAGCACAACTGGCTGAGCAGTATCGATCCCACTGGAAATACCACGAAGAACAGCAAACGTGGCGGGGATGGACTGGCAAGTGTTGGGAAAAGATAAAACCGGGCCTGTTTAAAAGCTTGATTGTCACTACGTTGGACGCAAAGGGCATAAACTACAGCGGGATTGAGTACGTTAATAACGTCATTGAGATGCTCAAGTGTTACCTGCGAGAGGTTTACTGGCAGACATGGGATAAGTCCCGTTACGTCAACTTTGAGAATTGTGTACTTGACGGCGACACGCTCGAAATATTACCGCACTCACCGGGCATGATGTTCACCTCTCACTTGCCGTATCCCTACCAGCCCCTAACAGGCGATTTAAGCGCACCGCTGGAAGCACTAAAGGTAAATTGCCCCAATATTAACCAATTCTTTCAGACAGCGATGCAGGGCGATGCTAAGAAGATGTTTAAACTGCTAGCAATCGTTAACAGTTGCCTACGCTTCAGTTTTTACGGCTATCAGCAATTCGTTCACTTTATAGGGGTTCCGGGTTCCGGCAAGGGTACTTGCGCCCGGTTAATGGAAAAAATTGTAGGCAAGGGCAACACCCAGCCTTGCAGCCTTGAAAGCCTCAAAGATGGCTCGACACTGGCAAGCGTCATTGATAAGCAATTAGTGGTGTTTGGGGATGAACGCAAGCCCGTGGGAGTTGATAGTATTCTCCGACTAACCGGGGGCGATAGCGTCAATTATCGAGAAGTGTACCAGCCAGCAGCCAGCGCCCACTTTTACGGACTGCTACTCATCTGTAGCAATGACCCAATATTTATGGGAAACACCACCGGGTTAGAGCGTCGCTTGTGTCTGGTTAACTTTGAGAACGCCATCCCCAAGCACCTGCGGAATTCCGAGATGGAGGCTAGTTTTGACCCAGAAATAGGGGCGCTAATCGCGATCGCACTTTCGTTACCCAGTAGTGAAGTAAAACAAGCAATTCAGGGTATCGGCAATGCTGAGATTGCAGATTTCAAGGCTGCTGAATGGGAAATGAAGGTGCGGATGGATAGCTTGGCTGCATTCTTCGAGATGGAGCTAATTGTTGAAGAAGGGGCTTTAATCCGTGCTGGTGAGGTTTACGGCTGTTATAAAGATTTTTGCGAAGAAATCAAAAAGCCTGCGATGAGCCTTACAACTTTTTCCCCCAGCTTAGGTCGGCTCTGCACTGAATTGCACCAGCCAGTCACCCGCGATACTAGCGGTCGCCACGTCACCTTCATTGGATTAACCCTCTTTTGTCACTCTGGGAAAATAAAAATAGCAGCCAAATTTTTAACTGTAGATATAGCGAGCATTTGAGCGTTTATTTTCTAACAGAATGGCTGAAATCAGGATTTTTGGTAAAAGTCTTATGCTCTAAGCGTTCCTGATTATTTTTTGCCGAAAGTGACAAATGAGGGTTAAGGATGCGAGGGAATGGTGATGAACATCAAACCTACTCCCAACAGTTAGCGGTCAGTTGCAGGACTTCCGACAGCACTTGCAGGACTTCTGCAGGACTTAGTGCAGGACTTGCGCCCATACAGGATATACCTTTGCAGGACTTGCAGGACTTATCTCCAAACATTTTGGGAGATTGTGAAAATACCGAGAAAACAGAAAGTGCAATTGAGAAAACTCAGGAAAAAGTAGAGGTAAAGGAAGTTACTCCCATAAGTCCTGCAAGTCCTGCAAGTCCTATACAGAACCAGGGTTTAAGTCCTGCAACAAGTCCTGCATTAACTCCTGCAAGTACCCCTTCAAGTCCTGCAAAGTCAGTGGAAGTGGAGAAGCGAACCATTATCAACAGGGGTAGAGCTGAAAGACTGGCTGATGAGTATCGGGAAGCGAAGGCGAATGGCGATACCGAAATGACAGAAAAGATAAGGGCATTTATTGAGAGTGCCGAGGGGATTCCTCTGAGAGGGTTTTTCAAACAAGCTCTTAATGGCAAAAAAGAAAATGACACTCAACCAACAATTCGGAAACAACCCTTGGCTATCGGTGATTCGGTGGAAATCACGCTGAAAAGCGACCGCCAGGGGAAAAGGGGCGAGATTATTGATATCGGGTATGGAGCAAGGGAAACCACCTACTACGTGAAGCTTGAGAACGAAAAAGTGATTGTAGAGATTCCGATGGGTGCAGAGAGTTTTGCCTACTTAAGGAAACTGTAGTAATAACCCTCGGTGCTACCATACGGCTCTTGTACGATAATTTCACATGACACAAGTGATTTTATGCTTGACAGAACTAAAGCAACTACGCTAAGTTGTTAGCAGTAAATCACCTGACACAAGTGAAATGACTAGAAGTATCAATGACGCTAGCTTAGCCAACCTTAAACACTACGAGGGTAAATGGAAGCACGGGCAAACCCGCACCATCCGAGTACCGGTCAGCCTAGCCGATCGAGTGCTAGCTGTAGCTCGACAGCTAGATAACAACGAATCGCATGACACAAGTGACTTGCCTGATGCTGCTACCTTACTTAACCAGTTGAAAGCCAAGCGCAAGAAGTCTAAGTGCGATCTAGCGGACGTAGAAGCAATTTTGGATATGTTGGGTAGTCTGTTACCTTAACTCAGGGCGATCGCACGGCACGAAAGAAGGAAACCTTCACTCGAATTGTGTGCATCTTGTGAGTGTAGATTTTCGAGTTCTGACCGGAAGAGCCAACCGCTCCTCAAAGTCGAACAGTCTAAACGAGAAAATCATTTGACACAACAGGAAACAGGTTAGCATTCTCCAGCTTAGCCGCCAACTGTAGGCGGCTACTTCCAAAAAAACAAGGTAGGGCAAACGTGGTGTGGTGTAGGTAGAAGATTGATAGAAGAGTCCGCTTGTAAGTGACTATCGGATAAGGGACACTAGGACAAGCAAACAGATCACAACAAGGTTCAAAAACCCCCTAAAATGGCTGTTTTGCTAGAGTGCTGATAGAAATTGAGTAAACAGAGCCTGAAAGTATTGATAACTGATTCAATGTTGGAAATTAAAGACATTCACACCTACTACGGAAATATCCAGGCTCTCAAAGGAGTATCGCTAACAGTCTCGCAGGGAGAAGTTGTGACATTAATCGGCAGCAACGGGGCGGGGAAGACTACAACTCTCCGCACGATTCAAGGACTGCTGCGCCCGCGCCAGGGCACTGTATTATTTGAGGGAAAGCCTTTAGAAACACTATCTACAGAGGCGATCGTCCGTTTGGGGATTTCTCAAAGTCCCGAAGGGAGGCTTATTTTTCCGCGAATGACGGTGCAAGAAAATTTGGAAATGGGTGCTTATCTCCGCAACGATACTCTCGGTATCAAGTCAGATATGGAAAAAGCATTAAATTTATTTCCTCGTTTGCGAGAAAGAATTAGCCAAAAAGGGGGCACTCTCAGCGGCGGCGAACAGCAAATGCTGGCGATCGCCCGGGCTTTGATGTCGCGCCCCCGCTTGTTATTATTGGACGAGCCGAGTATGGGATTGGCACCGATGTTAGTCAGTCAAATTTTTGCGATCGTCCGCGATATTAATGCTGAAGGAACAACTATTTTACTGGTAGAACAAAACGCCCGCATGGCTTTAAGTGTAGCCCACCGCGGCTATGTCATCCAAACCGGTCAGGTTGTAGTGGCTGGTACTGCTAGCGATTTGCAGTCAAATGAAACTGTTCGCAAAGCATATTTAGGTGAAAGTTAAATAGCTCTTCTGATAATCGGTAATCGGTAATCGGTAACGGAAATTACCAATTACCAATTAGCAATTACCCCATTTGCGATCGCAACTTCCCCGTTTTCAATTCCATCTCAAAAGCCGCCCGCACTTTTTCCCACTCCGCTTGGGCTTCCAACAGGCGATCGCGCGCCGTAATCGCATCAAAAATCTGTTCCCCTCCAGACTCAACCGCCACGCGGCCCATATACTCCAACTCCTTGCAAACTTCAGAAAAAGACACGGCTCCTAAATTGGCACTGCTCGACTTCAGCGTGTGAGAAGCCAGCTTCAAACTATCAGCATCGCCGAGAAAAATAGCCTCCTTAATTATTTCTAAATGCTGCGGTGCGTCTAACAAATATATCTTAATCAGCTCCCCCAAAAAATCCGGGTCTTCCTCATCATCTAGCTCGCGGAGATTCTGCAAAATATGAAAATCAATCGGCGAATCTGCTCCCCGTTGAACGCTCGAATCTCCAGCACCCGCACTGTCAACTTTGTCAGCCGCATCTGGATTTTTCGGCTCAGTAACTGTCTCCAATTCGCTCCGATCCAGAGGTTGGCACTTGCTCAGGGCGATCGCCAACTCTTCCCGGCGCACGGGCTTAGTAATATAATCGTCCATACCTGCTTCCAGACACTTTTCGCGATCGCCCTGCATCGCATTAGCAGTCATCGCAATAATTCTCGGCTTCTTGTTAGCGGGCCATTCCTGACAAATGCGGCGGGTCGCTTCCAACCCGTCCATCTCCGGCATCTGCACGTCCATCAGCACAACATCGTAAGATTGCCGCTTGCACGCCTCCAAAACCTCCAACCCATTAGCCGCAATATCGGCGCGATATCCTATCCTGTCGAGCAAATGCGTAGCGACTTTTTGATTCACCACATTGTCCTCGGCAAGCAAAATCCGAATCTGGCTAGAATTAGCTGCATCATGTCCGGCAGAATTGCTCGCAACCTGCCTCAAAACCGCAGGCGTCCGCTGCACGCGGTGCTGTTCTTGAGAATTTTCAAAATACTTCAATCCCGAAGTCAAAGTAGCCACATTTGAAAGTTCTCCCTTACCGCTTCGGCCAGTAACATATCCAAAAACTTGCAGCAACACATTATAAAACTGGGACTGTTTGAGAGGCTTAGTTAAAAAAGCAGAAAAATGTACTTCTGTAGTTTCAAGTTTTTTCCAAACTTCCGCCTTGCTCAAATAAGTAAACAGCACCAAAGGCAGCGCAACTTTGCGAGGACTTGTAACTTTGATGGCATTCTGATTGAGCCCGTCACCGCCAAACAAATTGCTCAGCTCAAGTTTTCGCATCTCCACAGCCAAAGCCACACCATCCATATCTGGTAGATTCATCGCCAAAATAGCTAAATCGAGCGCCGAGTTTTGTTTGATAATTTCCAAAGCCTCAGCACCAGAAGTTACGGCCACGGGGATCATTCCCCAAGACTCAGCCTGCCGGATCAAAACTTGCCGATTAATCGCATGATTTTCAACAATTAACAAACGTTTACCAGCAGCAAATTCGGGCAGTTTTTCCTCAGCATGGCCCTCCGTGGCTTCAGCAATCACCGTGAAATAAAAAATAGAACCAGAACCCGATATCGATGGCGGAGCAAATCCTCCAGGCGACCTTCCAGCGATACTTTGTCCGATCGCAGAAACTGCCGGTTGAGACTTGGAACTTCCCGGATTAACTTGACTGACAACCCACATTGTACCCCCCATCAGATCGCTCAAACGCTGGCTGATAGCCAGTCCCAAACCCGTGCCGCCGTAATGTCGGGTTGTCGAAGCATCCACCTGCGAAAAAGCTTTAAACAGGCGATCGATCCGGTCTGGCGGAATGCCAATTCCGGTATCTTGGACAGCAAATTGAATCTCGTATTGTCTCCTACCTGCCAACTCTCCCTGTTTAATTGCTAGCGGTTGCGGGTCTAGAATATTGATTATTTCCTGCGAAATTTTAGCAGCTACAGGCTCGATTTGCCTGGCCGTACAGCAGACCACAATTTCGCCGGATTCTGTAAACTTAACTGCATTTCCTAGTAAATTTACCAATATTTGGCGGAGCCTCGTGACATCTCCTAAAATCTTTTTGGGAACAGAATCGTCGATGAAATAAGCTAACTCTAAACCTTTTTCCGAGGCTCTCGGAGCCAGCAATTCCAGAGCTTCTTCTATACTGTTTTGCAGATCGAAGGGGCTGCATTCCAAATCCATTTTTCCCGATTCAATCTTGGAAAAGTCTAGGATATCGTTAATAATAGTTAGCAAAGCATCGCCGCTGGTGCGAATTGTCTCCACAAAATCCCGCTGTTCTGGAGTTAGTTCCATATCGAGCAGCAAACCCGTCATCCCGATTACCGCATTCATCGGAGTGCGGATTTCGTGACTCATCGTTGCTAAAAATTCGCTCTTAGCTCTGTTAGCAACTTCTGCGGCTTGTCGCGCGTGATCCAAAGCTTCATTTTGCTCTGCCAACTGTCGCTGTCGGTGAACTTCCGTTTCTAAAAGTTGTGCTTGAGCTAACGTAATTCCGACTTGAGCGGCAACATCTTCTAACAGTTCAATTTCGTCGGGAGTCCACTGGCGAGTTGCATCGCACTGGTGCAAAGTAATAATTCCATTCGGTTCTCCTTGATAGGAAGTGCGAACCGCCAACATAGATTTTAGTCCGATGCGCCGGCACATCGGCCCCGAAGATTCGAGCAAAGGATCGGCAAACACATCGGGAGATGCCAAGGCTATATCTTCAGCGAGGAGTTTTTCTGTGTAGGGGTTGTAAGTGACAGAAAGTTCTAAATCTAAAGCCGACTCGTGACCTGGTTCTAAGTATTCCGCGACGCAAGGAAGGTGGGGATAAGGTTCGGAAAGATAGGTATGAATTGTACAGCGATTGACGCCAAACACGCGGCCGATTTGGGTGGCGGTAGTCTGAAAAATTTCTTGAGTATCTAAGGTCGATCGCACTTTTTGAGTAATTTGTTTGAGTAGTAAAACGCGCTGGTACTGACGTTGCAAAGTTCGCTCTCGCTCTTCGCGGGCAATTTCTGCGCCGATGTAATTGCCCATTAACTTTAAAATTTCAAAATTCAGCGGTTTCAAAGGAGATTTAGTGGTGCGGGAAGTAAAGCTCAAAGTCCCAAAAATCCGCCCTTGCACTATTACCCTCGTCCCCACAAAAGCCTCCAACTTGCGGACGCTGTAAGCGGGATGGTTGCGCCACTGAGTAGTGCCGGCTGATTCGACAGAAATAGGTTCGCTCGATCGCAAAACTTCTCGCTCAAAGGTTCTGCTCAAAGCAAAACCGTCTCCTTTAGCAAATCCAAAGGGAAAATCTTCCGGTACATAAGCCGCGATCACTTCGTAGCGATCGCCCAAAACCCTTCCCAACAGCCCGATATCCATCCCAAACTGACTGCAACCCATTGCCAGCAACCGGATCGTTCGATCGTCAAAAGAGCCTTCCGAGGTCACCATTACCTCGTAGAGCGATCGAATTGCCCGCTCGCTTTCCCGCAGTTCCTCAACCCCTTCGAGGCGGTTGCAGACATCGTGCAAAGTCCCTAAAATTCCCGCTATTTCGCCTTGGGAATTCCGCCGGACTTGGGCAAATAGTTCCACGGAGACAAAGCCGGAATTACTGTGAATTCCCAAAGAGTTTTTCCCCGAAACCGACTTGGACTTAAATCGCAGTTCTCGCCGTTCAAATTCCGACTTCCCTGACAGCAAAGACTCCAATAAATTTGCACATTGCTCGCGCTCATCTGGATGCACCCAATCTAAAAAATTAGTTTGCAAACTTTCGGCAACAGAAAAATTTGTAATTTCCGTCCAAGCATGGTTAAGAAATGTCCAAACTCCCGCCACATCTATCTGGAAAATTACGGTTGCTTTCAAAGAGTCAAATAGTTGAAATTGCTCCCGATTTTGCTCGATATTTTTAACTTCTAACTGCTTGTTTGGAGTAATATCTGTATGAGTTCCTACTACCCGCAGCGGTTTCCCCGTAGGGCTGCGCAAAACTTGACCCCGGTTCAGCACCCAGACAGTGCTGCCGTCTTTACAGTACATCCGATATTCTGCTGCAAAATCCGGTGTCTTTTGGGCGAAGTGATCTTCTAAAGCTGCCTTTACTCCCTCAATGTCATCTCGGTGGATGCGACTCCACCATTCCGATCGGCGATTCAAGATTTCCCCTTCTTTGTAGCCCAGCATTTCTTGCCATCGCGCGGAATAAAAAAACTCATCAGTTTCGAGATTCCAATCCCAAATCCCCTGATTGTTGACGGCAGGGGGGAGATTTGGGGGCAAGGCGAAACTGTTTTGATAAATTTCTGCACCTCGGGGGCGATTGGCTGCCGGAATCTGTATTTCTGCCGAGAGTTTTTTGTATTGAGCGTTGCTAGATTCTAGCTGGCGCTGCAAAGCGATCAAGCCAGAATGCAGAGATTTTGAATCCAGCGCTTGTAAAAGGATAGTTTTAGGATTGATAATCCCGATCGGGTGATTGCTTTCGTTGATGACTAATAAAGGCAACTGGCAGTAGTTTTTTTGCAGCAGGGCGACTGCTGCTTCGAGGGTAGAGTGCGATCTTATTAGCGGCGGCGAACCGTTGCAAATCGCTCCCGCTTTAATTTTGTTTGAGTCTTTTCCCAAAGCCTGCAACTGCACGATGTCCCGCGAACTTACCACCCCAACCAGTTTGTGAATGTTGGGATTTGTAAATTTGGAATTTTGAGCAGCACCAGTCGAATGTTGTTCGGGGGTTTCAGTAATTAATACATAGCTAACATTGTGTCTAAACATCAGTTGCGCCAAATAGCGCACCGAAGAAGTAGCAGGAGCGTGAATAATTCGCGAGGCTGCGATTTGAGGGATTTGATAAAGTTTAATTAAATGAGCTGGCAGCTCTAATTTCGGATGCAAAATTGGCAGGGGCGGAGGGAACGCGAAGCCCGCCGCAGGTAGCGAAGGGCTACTGACTTTTTGTGGCGATTCCCCAATTTCCTGCAACAGTTGCACCAAACTTTGAGAACTAATTAAACCGACAAGTTCTTCAGCGTCGCTGACGACAGGCAAATGGCCGATCTGATTTTTTTCCAGCAGATTTGCTAAGGCAAAAAAGTCGGGAATTTCCGATTCTCGGGCTACAGTTACGGTTCTGATCATGATTTGCTCGATCGCAAATCCCCTCAAAGCAGCGCCGATCGAATTTAGCTGTACGACATCTCGCGCTGTAAAAATCCCCAGCACCGTCTGGCCGCCCGGATAGAGAGCTTTTGAGCCGTTGAGATGGAGGCCGTTGAGCGATGGCGGTAACGCAGGCTGTACGCCGTTGTAGAAACCGGAGTTTTCCCCCGATTGCGGGGAAGTCCCGTTCGTGGGATTGCCGAGTTGAGAATTCCCGCGCGGTTCTACCACGAGGACGTAACTGGCTCCTGTGCTGCTCATCAGCTCGATCGCCTTTTCTATCGGCGTCTCAGGGGTGACTGTGAGGGGATTGCGGTTGATGACCTGACTGAGGGAGGGAATAAACATCAGGGGGCATAAAAGTGATATTTGTTGGAAAAACCCGATCGCGGGCAGCAGGTTGATTTAGAGGCATTGCGTGCGAGGTTTCCAAGCGCGCTCAAAGTTTCTGTACGATTAAACTCACCCCTACTTCCAGCATCTTGGCATTTAAAATTAATTGCGTGCCAAATCTTGACATGGGACGGGTTCTGAAAGTCAGAACCAATGCTATCTGCCAGAGGGCCCAGATGAAGGCTGGCCGGCAATTCCTCGCCTAGCCTAACTGCTGCGGGTTTACGAGCAAGAATTTCTGCGATTGTCTAGACTGCACCATACTTTCTGGCCCTCAACGGAACTCGATCGGATTCTGTTTGAGGCAAGATACCTACACGCTAACAATTTACCAGCGACAGGAGGGGGATCACAACAGGACGATTTAGGTATTTTAACTGTGCAATTAGCGGGGAGAGAGGGGGAGGGGGAGAGGAGGAGAGGGGGAGAGGGCGAAACAGCCAGAAAATAAATAATTCCGATAATAACTAATTCTATGTTATCTCAATTCTGACCCCTAAGATTTGAGATTCAATTCTGGCGATCGAACTTAATGAGAATAGCGCTCTTCCCCCCACCGCAAAAGTCGGATTCCTGCCCTTGAGCGTTAAGCTGCCAACAACCTCATCCATTGCCTTCAAACTCAACTCACGCACCGTACCATTCCCGGTTTTTATCAGAGCCGAAATATCGGCATTAACAGTGTAAGATTTGGCTCGGTAGTTGACAGCCAGCAAGTAAACATTGTTGCTATAATCTATAGTTGCAACTGCCATTAAATCAGAACTGTTAGTGATAGAAAAAAAGCTAGCTTTCCCGCCCTGCAAAGCTCTAATTCCCATCCTCAAAGCATAGTAGCCGGCGCGCCGCTGGCCGGATAGCCCCAGCAGACCTTCTGGCAGTCCGGGCTTTCCCAGTCCTACAAACAGAATATGTGACTGCCGTAAATACAATTATCCCCCAATTGGGAGCCTCGAATCAAATTTTTAATCAAACTTAAAGCTAAAGATAAATCGCTGTAGTTAATTTCGTAACTGCCCCACTCCCCACCCAAAGCTGCGAGTTAGCAAGTAAAGTTCCCTGCATCCAACCGCGCACTTTGCGGGTTTAGTTAGAAATATCTGCATCGTAATTGTGGAAGTTGACAGTATCGAAATAATTAGGAATTTCTGGCAAAGCATAAATCGGCCAATTGCTGCCGCCTACAGTTTTCGGGCGGTGGATGCGGTAAGTGCGATCGGGCTAATAAGTTTTGTAAACAAAGTCGATCGCATCTTTTGCCACCTTAACCAATTCAAAATAGTCAGCCCTAGTCCCGTCCCAACCGCGATCGCGATTTTCCGGTTCGCTGTGAATTTCCCAATCATCAACGCGGTAATCATTGCGAACATTCAGCCAATAAACCGTAGCAAAAACCTGTTCCCACCACTCGTTCCAATCTTTTTGATGGCGCGGCGGATTCAGTTGCAGCGCCCAACTCTGATTCCAGCTATTATCAACATTCCGAATACTCACCACCGGGCTAATATTTGCTTGTTTGAGACTCTTAAAAATAGTCCGGGCATTGCCTTGCCAAACTTTACCATTTTTTCCCGACCTAGAAGTGTTGAATATTGTCACCAAATTTTACATTTAGGGATAGAGTCATTCTCTAACTATGTTAAATATTATCCAAAAAATTTAGATAATTTTATAGTGAAACAGGGGAAAATATCCACTATTTTTAATGAGCTGTTTTTTAATTTGTTTAAAACTTGTATCGAAAAAATGGGGAGTGTTGGCTAACTTAATATAAATTACACCTACAAAAAAACTGTATTGTATAAGAAAACTTTGATAATTGAGAAATTAAATTTTTATCAGGTATTTGGAGCAATTTTCACACACTTTATGTTGGTTTTATAAATTATCCGGCTCCTTCATCATTACTAAAACCTAAAAAAAACCATTATTTTTTGTAAACTTGCGATTGCATAATATTTTTTTACTTCGGATCTCGCAAAACGGCACGATTCTAGACTTAACATGGTTTTTCTTGTCTAATAAACAGAAACCATCTTCAAGAATAACTTGACTATAATTTGGTTGACAGGTACAAATAATTGGTATTTTTTTAATTATTTATTAATTATTTTTAGCGAACCAAAGCCTAGGTTTACAAGCATTATACCGGGCGAGCTTATTTTGTGACTAACTAAATATTTAACCATCCTGTATTTATTATAGTTAAATAGACAGTTTATGATAATTAATTTATAAATATAATGACTATACAATATTTTTCAAATAAGAGAATTTCTGTGATAAAAAACTTAACGTTTAAAGCTATTAGTGTGCTGTTTAATCCTAAATTTGGCAGAATACTTTTATCATCTTTACGCGGTATTTGTGTTGCTAATTTTTTCTAAATATCTCTAAAAACTTGGGTATTTATGTTTAAATTAGCACGCGAAAAAGTTGAGATGCTAACTTGAGTGCCTGCGTAAGTCCCGTGCAATCTACCGCATTCACCCCAGCGAAATGAGCGGGCACACTACGGAGGGCATCAGCAGTCGGTGAATGTCTCTGCTGCCATGGGAATAATAATTTTCCGAGTGGATCGCGATCGTCCTACTCGTAGTCTCAGTAGCCTTCGGATCTAACTGGATATGATATTAAATGAACTTACTTCCCAAAAAATCTCTCATGTAGCGATTCACTAACTGCGGCTGTTCCTGCTGCACCCAGTGGCTGCAATTGGGAATGTAATGAATCTGAAAATCCCGCACGTAATCTGCGGTTCCATAGGTTAACTCTTTGCCGAGGGCGAAATCATTTTCTCCCCAAATCATCAGCGTGGGAACTTGCAGCACGCTCCAATTCTGGCGATCGACAAATCCGCGAGCAATATTGCGGTAATAATTGATAGTAGCAGTCAGAGCGCCCGGTTTTGCAGCCGCATCTTTGTAAGCTTCGATATCTGAGGGAGTAAAGGTACTTTTGTTAACCGCCATACCTTCTAAAGCCGCATAAATTGCCTGATAGTCGCCCAACTGAATTAACAACTCTGGCAAAACTGGCAACTGAAATAAAAAGATGTACCAACTTTTCAGCAATTGTTGAGGAGTTTGCAGTCCTTCAGCAAACTTTGCCGGATGCGGTAGATTCATCACAATTAATTTATCCACCATTTCAGGATAAGCATAAGCAAAATTCCAGGCGATCGCGCCTCCCCAGTCGTGACCAACTAAGACGCAACTTTCGTATCCCAAACCCTGAATAACTCCCTTGACATCTTGCACAAACTCTGCCATGACATAAGCAGATTTATTTTTAGGTTTTTCGCTGTCGTTGTAACCCCTGAGATCCACAGCGACAACTTTATAATCTGATGCAAATTCCGGGATTTGATGCCGCCAAGAATACCAAAATTCAGGAAATCCGTGTAGCATTAGCATCAACGGGCCTTCGCCTTGAGTGACACAATGAAGCTTGATGTTATTTGTAGTGATAAATTCGTGTTTCCAAGCAGCTTCTAGCACAGACATATTTGATGGTTCCTCTAGCTTTCGAGATATCCTAGCAGTTAATCTCTTTGAGAGGAACCAACTGTAGGCATATCTAGCACTTCTCTCAGGAATGGTAAACTCTTGCTCTTTTCTTCTATTCTGTTTTGTTATCTTTTCTGATCTTTTCTTCTCTTCCTTTGGAACAGGCGTCGGGCCGGTCTCTTCCTTTGTGGAACAGGCGTCGGATCTGTCTCTTCCTTTGTAGAACAGGCGTCGGGCTTGTCTTTTCCTTTGTGGAACAGGCGTCAGGCTTGTGGTTCTTCGCAAAAAAAGCTGTAGCACGGGCGAGGGCCAGACGCCATCGCTCATTTCCCGAAAAGATTGCTGTATCGGTTAAAATATTAGTATAATGTTGCTGCCATCCCGACAAGTGTCAAGCCAAAAATAACTCATTTTCGAGCGGCTGAGAATTCCGATCCGCAAAAATTTGAGGATTTGTGAGAGTGCAAGGTAAATAATTCAGATCGGGCGAGTATACTAGGAATAGAAGGAGTTAATACCATGTCTGGCGATCGCCTGCAAAACATTGTTAACCGCTTGACAGATCGTCTAAAGCGCGACGTATTAATTGAACAATCCCTCTATGACATTCGAGAAGCTGTGCAGAGCGATCGCGCGGTGCTTTATCATTTTTACAAGCAGTGGCAAGGTCGAGTGACTTACGAGATGTTGAGTGCGATCGAACTCTCAATCTTGGGTTTAACGGGGCCAGACGAGTGTTTTAACGGCGAATACGCTGCTTTGTACCAAGCCGGCCGAGTGAGGGCAATTGCAGATATTGAAGTAGCACAAATTCACCAATGCCACCGAGATTTTCTGCGTAGCCTGAAAGTTCGTGCCAATTTAGCGGTGCCAATTTTAACAAAAAAAGGACTGTGGGGGCTGTTAATTGCTCATCAGTGCAGCGGGCCCCGCACTTGGTCGCGATCGGACATTGAATTCATGCAGAGACAAGCGCAAAATATAGCGATGTCTCCCACAATTCAAGATAGTTAATTTTGAATCCCAGATTCTGCTTTGTGGCAGTTGGGGTATCGATCCTAAAATATAGATGCGAAGTTTCAACTTTCCAGTCCAGATGAAAATTGTGCGATCGCACTACTTTAATAAACTATGAAAATTTTTAACTTTGAGAAGTAGAGAAAGAGCTTTCTCACGCTCGAATAACTGTAACATATCGCCCCATTTGCGTAGTATGAATTTCAGTTTTTAGCCGTTCTTCCAATTCCAGTGCATTCTCTCGGCGATCGAATATTACCAACCAACCAGAATCCTATCTCAATCGAGCCAGATATCCATCTAACTATTCCAAACCTTTGTCTCTAGCAAGAGTTGGTGGCAAGGAGTTTTCGGATGCTGGGGGAGCGAAACCCAAGAATGATATCTTGAGGAGACACGCCACGTTGAATCAGTTCTCGATCGATGTAGATTTCGGTACTGTTGTGTTGAATCCAGATTTGATTTTCGATGATATCAAGCTGCATGGCACACCCATAGATGCGATATTCGTCGCGCCATTCGTTGTGCATAACGAGATATCTATCGCGGGCGATATCGAAGATTAACTGAGCATTTGCATCATTTTTAGAAAAGTCTTCGAGAAAGTCACAAACAATTTGGCGGTATTCGTTTAGTCTATCCATTGGTCGATCGCCTCACGAGTTGGATTGTAAATAATTAGTCGAATTTCATAACGTTCGATGACAGTTTTTGCGGGTTCAAATCTGAGAAACATTTGGTAGGTATCGGTGGGTACTGCCAGATAAAGCATACGTTCGGGTTCGCTAGAGACTTCGATGGCAATGCGATAGTTGAGGAATTGACCGAGGGCGGTGTGGAATTCAGAAATGGTGGAGCCACCTGCGAAACTTTTGACTTCTACAGCTATTTTACGTCCTTCTTTTTCAGCGGCGATCGCTTCTTTGGCTGCAAGAAGATCGATGTAGACATCAGCAACACCATAACGTAACTGGTAGGGATCGTGGGTAATCTTCCAGCCATCTTTTTGTAGGGCAATTTTGACCGTGTTGTGGAAGAGATCCTTTGCCATTTTTAGATTTTACCCAAGGATTTACATCGGAACTTAAGGGTGCACCGACTTCCACCGAAACCATGACGGCGGTGTATTGTCCGCTGTCGGTGAGTTGTTTGGCTAAAGCTAGCATGGCGGTGGTTTTACCGACTTGTCGGGGTGCATGGAAGACGAAATAGTTCTGCTGAGCAATTAATCGCTCTAGATTGGGAAGGCGACGGGTAGCAGGAAGCAGATAGTGGATGTCTTCGCGACAGGTGCCTGCGGTATTGAACCAGCGTGGCATAGGTAAATTGGGGCGAAAGGGGTTGTTCTCAGTTTACTGTGCTGTTGTAAGTTACTGACATGATAAAAGCAATCGATTCAACAAGATTTTGGCGCTCCAACTCGTATGCAATAAACGGAGCTATTTCCTTCAAAAAGTCAAAGTTAATCTTCCTTTCACAATACCGCATGAGCCAATCTTGCCGATGTTTCACACAATCATCGTCATCATTTAGTTTTAATCGTTTAATGGTACTTCTTACTTGATTTTTGACTCCTTCGTCCAAATCTGGATTGGCTTTAATAAGCAAAGAAGGAAAATCTAATATAAACCACCCAGGAGCTATTTGAAATGGATCTAAAACATCCTGAAAATCTCTTTTTCGAGCATTCATCTTCAAACAAGATAAGCGGAAATTGCTCCACTCATATGCCAGTTCTGGTTTTACAGATTTGGGAATAAAATGATCGACAGTTGGGCTGCCTTCAATCCAGGGAATCCATTGGGCAGAGTAAGCGCAGACTTTATAGGCTCCATACAGGTCTCTCAAGGATTCTCGCCAATATTCACGGTTATCCCAAATCTTCGGTCGAGGAACAGTTTGTAAAAAGGCTATTCCCTTCGATCTGACTTTACTCTCAAAATCTGTTGGTTCGGGTTGCTGTTTAATGGGAATCACAAAGACGCTCCATGTTGTCTCGCAAAGAATAGCCACCGAGACCAGAACTCATCGTCTTCGGCTAAGTATTTTCTCAGTGCATCTGAAACCTTTTGCACTTCTTCTGAGCTAGGGTTATCTTCTTCTTGCAGTTGTTTTGCTGCCTGAATAGCCTGCTCTCCTTCAATGGAACGGGGTTGCCCTAAACCAAACACATCTGATGTAAGCCATGAATCAATACGTCCTCGTCGAATGAATGGTAATTGGCTCAACTCAATTTCATTGCTAAGTAAGTCATTTTTTGCAAGATCTAAGAGAAATAATTTATCAAACTTCTCATCAAATTTCGACTCCACAGATGCCATGATCATAGGAGAGTGCGTAGCAACCATTAGTTGTACTTGCAGGTCACTTGCTAAATCTTCCCTAACATCTAACAGTGCAGATAGAATTACTCTTTGCCATTGTGGATGCAGATGAGCTTCTAACTCATCAATTAAAATAACCATCCTTTTTTGAGGTTTTTTGCGAATCAGCTTTGACTGAATTTTATGTTCTTCCCATGCCCAAACAATAAGGTAAGCAAGGGTTATAACACGACGGACTCCTGCGGAAGTATATACTATTGGAACTCTCCCATAGGAATGCTCAATTGTTGGCATAGGTCTAACATCATACGGAATCCTAACAGGCTCACCTGGTCTTAAAATTCCTAAATCGCTTTGGGAAGGGGGGGACAAGCGTTCAATTACTTTCTCTAACGTGCCGAAAGGAGAACTGTCTGGTCTACTTTGCCATTGAATCCAATCTTGAAGTAACCCATTAATAAAGGTAGTTCTTCGACCCCCAACTTCTATGTCGCGTCCATTCCAGACTTCATCTCTTGTAAAAACAAACGGGCGTGGAGTTAGATCGCTTTCTCCTAGTTCTTGAGTAGCAAGATATTCTTTAGCAGGATCCCAAACTGCAAAGGATCCATCCACTTTTGCGTAAACCAATAAACCAGGAATGGTAGGTCGTTTTTTAGGTGGTTTCCAACTTTGAGTTTGCCAATCATAAGATACTTTTATTTTTTCGGAATCAGAATCTCCTGAGATTTGAAATCCTATGCTAGGTTCATTTTTCCTGGTATTTGTCATTGGATATGCTTGCAAAGCAGCCCACTTTCCAGTTAAAGCCCACCAAGCACAATCAAGTAGGAAAGTTTTTCCTAGCCCGTTATCTCCAGTAATTAAAGTAAGCCTTTCTCCTGGCTGAAAAACTATATTCTTTGCTGGTCCTACTCCTTGAATTTCTAAAAGACGCAGGGTTCCCCCTTCTTCTGGAGTTGAGTCTGGGGCTTTACCGATAACTGACTGTAAATCTCTTAAAGATATTTTCTCATCCTGAAATAGCTCATCTAGCACATTACTTTGTGGAGTCGAAGAATCGAAAAGGCGTTCCTCCTCATGCGAGATAGAAAACTCCTTCAAGAAAGTTGCAACTATGTCCTGAGCAGTTGTATCAGCTTCCCAATTTCGTTCTCTATACAACCAAACCGCTACATGAAAGGTTGGAATTGAAGTTACTTTTGTTCCGTTTAAATGGTCACGTAGTATATCAATATAGTTTTCTTCCCATCCCCATATATCAGTATTTTTGGGATGGATAAAAGCCCTAGCTAAGTCGCCTCTTGTTCTTATACTTTGCAAAGTTGAACTAGGATATGTTGGTGAGAGCCATCGTTTACTTGGATTAGATGTTTTGAAAACCTGATAGAAATATTGAGAACCTTGCTCTGGCTTAAAATGCGTTTCAAGAAATTCTGTCTCTTTTGCATTGATAGGATACTGAATTGTATCACCAATAGGCAAAGGTGCTTTTTTAAAAACTAAAAATGTCATCCCATAGAAGGGGTGAAGAGACTTTAGAGGCTCCATAGATTCTCTTATTTGCTCAGTTTTAAGAAACATAAAGTCCTCAAATAATACTTAAATTACTAACTATGTAGTTGCAAAAATCAGGATTTAAGTCTATTCCAGTTGCAGATATTCCTGACTGTAATGCCACTCTAAGAGTAGTTCCACCTCCAGCAAATGGATCGAGAACAATTCCATCCTTTGGACATCCAATATCTAGGCATCTCTGGACTAGCTCATCAGGGAATGGTGCAGTATCAATACCATTAGTTGGTTTGGGCCGTGCAGCAATAGTCCACATATCTTCAACATCCTCTGTTTCAAGGGTTGACCTATCAAAGTAGTAGCGTCGGTTTTTAGTAAACATAAAAACGTACTCATAGCTACGTCGAGGTCTATCTTTAACAGATTCAGGAAGGCTGTGTTCTCGATGCCAAATTATTGGACTACGTAAAACCCAACCTCGCAATGTCATTTCAATAGCAACTCGCCAAGGAATACCAATAATGCTCTTAGGCTTTAATCCAATTCCTAAGCCACCACTTTTATCTACTTCTCTTAAACCAAATCGGCGTTTACTACTCTTGAGATCTTTACCATGAGGTTTCCCTTTTCCCGAGTAGTAAGTGTCTCCTAAATTTAGAAAGAGTACACCATCATCTTTCAATACCCTTTTCACTTCGCCCATAACAGAAGCGATTGCATGGACATAACCCTCAACTGTTTTCTCTTGACCGATTTGTTCTTCAACTCCATAGTCCCGTAGCCAGTAATATGGAGGGGATGTAATTACGCAATTGAAATGATTACTTGGCAGCTCCAAAAGAACTGAGTGAGCATTTCCTTGAAAAACGCTCCATAAAAGTCCACTTTCGGTTACACCGCTCCATTTACCCAACCAAGGCATAAGTTTCTCATTCTAGCGTAGCTTGACCAGTATAGTCAAGTTCGCCGCATAAATCAAAGCAAAGGCGAAATACTTTTAGGCAACCCGACTTGAATCGAGCACTATCATCCTAGCCCGACTCTCTGTGGATAAAGGATACAGGTAAGAAGATCGTACCGCCATACCAGCAGTTTCAAAGTACGCCCCAACCCTCAGCCGAAGGGGGCTAACTTATAATCGTATCGCAGTTGCGGTACAGTAAGGGATATAATCAAACAATACCGCAGCTCGACGATCGCCTACATCTTTCTTACTCCCAATCAGCATTTCCCTTCATCGAAGGTTAGGTGCTGTAGTGAGAATTAACTAACAGCTACAGCCTCCCCTAAAGGATGCTGCTGCAAAACAGCTTGCAAATACTTCCCAGTATAAGACCTCTGATTTGCCGCCACATCCTCCGGCGTCCCCGCCACAATAATTTCGCCGCCCTTATCTCCCCCTTCAGGCCCCAAATCGATCGCCCAATCGCAGCACCGAATCACATCTAAATTGTGTTCGATTACCAAAATTGAATTACCCTTATCCACCAATCTTTGCAGCACATTTAACAAATGGTGAACATCATAAAACGACAAACCAGTCGTCGGTTCATCGATCAAATAAAGCGTCTTCCCAGTAGCGCGGCGCGACAGTTCCGTTGCCAATTTTACCCGCTGCGCTTCGCCCCCAGAAAGCGTCGGCGCCGGCTGTCCCAACTGAATGTAACCCAAACCGACATCAACTAAAGTTTGCAGTCTGGCGCCCGCCCTGGGAATATTTTTAAACATTTCCAAAGATTCCTCGACAGTCATGTTCAAAACATCAGAAATCGACTTGCCTTTGTACTTAACTTGCAGCGTTTCCCGGTTGTAGCGCGCACCTTTGCAAACCTCACACTGCACGTAAACATCCGGCAGAAAATTCATCGAAATCACGTTCACGCCTTGGCCGCCGCAAGCTTCGCACCTTCCCCCTTTGACGTTAAAAGAAAACTGCCCCGCTTTATAACCTCTTGCCTTCGCTTCAATGCTTTCGGCAAACAAATCCCGAATCACATCAAAGACTCCCGTGTAAGTAGCGGGATTAGAACGCGGAGTGCGGCCGATGGGAGATTGGTCAATTACAATTACCTTATCAACCACATCCTCTAGAGAGCGTTCCCCTTTAGTTTTGAGGGCGTCCATATCGGGTGGTAAAGGCACTTTTTTGGTGATATAGTGTTGCAGCGACGGGTACAGCAATTCATTGATTAAAGTTGATTTTCCAGAACCGGAAACTCCCGTCACGCAGACGAGTTTTCCCAGCGGAATTTCCACATCAATATTTTTTAAATTGTTGCGCCTCGCATTTGTGATTGAAAGAGCTTTGCCGTTGCCTTTTCTCCTTTCATGAGGGGTTTCAATTACTCGCTTTCCCGACAAATAAGCACCGGTCAAAGATTCCTCTGCCGTTAGCAAATTTTCTAAACTTCCTTGCGATATAATTTTGCCACCGTGAACGCCGGCACCGGGCCCGATATCGACAATGTGGTCGGCAGCTCGCATGGTTTCTTCATCGTGTTCTACTACAATCAAAGTATTGCCTAAATCGCGCAATTTTGTTAAGGTTTGCAGCAGGCGAAAATTGTCTCGTTGGTGCAAACCGATGCTCGGTTCGTCCAAAACGTAGAGCACGCCCGTCAAACCAGAACCGATTTGAGTCGCCAGCCGAATTCGCTGGGCTTCTCCGCCAGAAAGTGTCATTGCTGCGCGGTCTAAAGTCAGGTAATCTAACCCGACATCGAGTAAAAATTGCAGCCTTGCTTTGATTTCTCTCAGGGCTAAATCGGATATTTGGAATTGCCGATCGCTCAATCCCAAATTATTTACTCGTTCGCGGCATTCGCGAATCGAAATACTGGTTAAATCCACAATTCCGTACTGTCCCAACCGCACCGAAAGCGCCTCGGGTTTCAAGCGTTTGCCGCGACAAACCTCGCAAGAGCGATCGACCCGATACTGTTCCAGCTTCTGCTTGATCAGATCGGAACCAGTATCGTCGTACTGGCGCTGCAACATGGAAATTACGCCCTTAAAATCTCTTCTCAAATCGGTGGTGTTGCCGTCTCGCTTCTTACTTTCTGAAGTACCCTTGGACTCATTGCCGTACAAAATCACCCGCTGGTGTTCGGGCTTTAATCGATACCAAGGAGTGTCGATATCAAACCCGCAAGTATCAGCAATACTGCAAAGCAGAGAGAGATAATAGGAATTGTCTTTGTCCGACCAAGGCGCGATCGCACAATAAAGAGGGGCTTTCTCGTCGGGAACTACCAACTCCGGCGCAAAAGTCCGCAAACTCCCCAAACCGTGGCAGTTCTGGCACGCGCCGTAAGGCGAATTAAACGAAAATAACCTGGGTGAAAGTTCCTCCATTACTGCGCCGTGTTCTGGACAAGCAAAGTTTTCGGAAAATACGATCGGCCCCTGTGGTTGGGAATTTTCATCACTCGGTAACTCTTCAATTATCGCAATCCCCTCAGAATGGCGCAAACAAGTTGCCAGAGAATCAACTAAACGTTCTTCTAAACCGGGTTTTTTAATTAACCGATCGACAACTATCTCAATATTGTGCGTATGATTTTTATCTAATTCGATATTTTCCGAAAGTTCTAAAATTTCTCCGTCAACTTTGACGCGGATAAATCCTTCCGCAGCTATACTCGACAATAATTTGCGGTGAGTGCCTTTTTTTCCGCGCACAACTGGTGCCAGAAGGTGAAAGCGAGTGCCGTCGGGAAGTGCCATGACTCGATCGCACATTTCATCAATTGTCTGCGGCGCAATGCAGCGATCGCAAATCGGACAGTGCGGTTCGCCGGCTCTGCCGTAGAGCAATCTGAGATAATCGTAAATTTCTGTAACAGTACCAACAGTCGATCGCGGGTTGTGAGAAGTTGACTTTTGGTCGATCGAAATAGCCGGACTCAAGCCTTCGATCGCGTCCACATCCGGTTTGTCCAACTGTCCCAAAAACTGGCGCGCGTAGGCGCTGAGTGACTCCACGTAGCGGCGCTGTCCCTCAGCAAAAATTGTATCGAAAGCGAGGGAAGACTTACCAGAACCGGAGACACCCGTAAAAACTATCAGACGATCGCGCGGCAGTTCCAGATCGATATTTTTCAGGTTGTGCTGTCTCGCACCGCGAACCCGAATCATATTTTGGTTGTTAGAGTGAGAATTCGTCACATTATGCCCGTTGCGGGATGCACTTGGCTGGCTGTTTGAGGTTTCGGCGCGTTGGGACATGAGAGTAGTGCAAAACAGTGCTTAACCATCTTAGCGCTGCAGATCGAATTGCTGGCATCCAAACTCAAGAATATCAAAGAATTGTCAAATAGGTTTCCGTCGGCCCGTCGGGCAAAACCTTCAAACTTTGATGCTTCAAATCCACTTCAATTCCCAACGCTTCCATCGGAATCACGCCTAAAAGTGGCGTTCTCCCCTCGGGCAATTCCAAACACTCAAAAGTCCCTTCGCGCCCGCACAGAGAAATCGAAGCATCCCGAAAAATCCTCGCCTCACTAATGCCCGTCGCTGTTTCCACAACCACTTGCTTGAGGATTTTCAAACCCAGTCTGGCGATGACATCTTTAGGCAAACACAAAGTTGTCGCACCCGTATCCACTAAAACATTATCTAGAGTAACAGACCTGACTTGCTCGATTGGAATCAAATTATCTTCTGCTTTAGCTTCATCGATCCGATTCGTAATTACTAGGGTTGTGATAACTTTTCCCATTAGGGTTTCCGTAGTTGTTTCCATTACGTTCATATTATCATAAATTGCTGCTTTAATTTTAGCACATATTTCCACTAATTGTAGGACGATGCACTCCCCATTCTGCACCGCCACCTGACGAATAGCTCGGCCTCAAAAATCAAATTATTGCACCCCAATAAACTTGTGAGTTTGCAAAGATAGCCTGTAACTATGATTTTGTTTTAGCAATTCCAAGATAATGGGAATTGCTGATTTTTGTGAGTTCCATTCAGGTTGCAAAAAAACCGGAATGTTCACATTACTTGCCAAATGCTGGTGATAAAATTTAACTTCTTCGACAGTGCTAACCACGAGCTTAATCTCATTAGCTCTAGTCCAAAAAATCTCTTGCACCGGATATTTAGGATTGACGTGTTCCTTAGGAGAAAGAGTAATCCAAGCCAGTGGCGAAACATCCTGCCAGCAAGCGCCGGAAGTTTCAATACTCACCTGCTTGTCAGCTTCTAACAAAGCTTCAACTAACTCAGGCAAATCCCGGTGAATGAAAGGTTCGCCGCCAGTAATTACCACTCTCGGAGACTGGAGTTGAGCGAGCAATTGTGCGATCGACTGCGGTACAGACGGCAAACCTTTGCCCCCATTGGCATAACCGGTGTCGCACCAAGGACACCGCACAGGGCAACCGGCCAATCTGATAAAATCAACTAAAGTCCCCGTCCAGTAACCTTCGCCTTGAACAGTACACTGAAAAGTTTCGTGAATTGGTAATTTAACCTGTAAATTTGAACCCAGCATTTGCGCCTCTGATTAACTAAAAATACATCATTATATAGGGTGCGCAATGCGCACCTTACTCTATACTTTTGATTTGCTAGGGTGCGAATGCGCACCTTACTCTATATATAAAACTGAGTCGTATCTTCTTGAAGAATTAGCAGTTTGTGGCAATTTTAAAAAGAACCGCAAACCGCAAACAATTCTTTAATTATGCTGTTCAGGTTCCATCATAGTAGCCCAGCGGCGTTTCAATGCCAAAGTCAGCCCGTCAGCAATGGGGACAACACTGAGAGTAACTCTGGGATCGTTGCGCAATTTGTCGTTAAAAGTGCGAATGGCGGTGGTACTTTCGTCTTGTACTTGAGGGTCAGCAACTCGTCCAGACCACAGAACGTTGTCAATTACAATTAAACCGCCATTGCGTACAAGTTGCAGCGATCGCTCAAAATAAGCCTCATAATTTTCTTTATCGGCGTCGATGAAGGCAAAATCAAAGGTTCCTGCTTGTCCCTCAGCTATTAGTTTGTCGAGAGTATTTATTGCTGGGCCCAACTGCAAAGAAATTTTATTAGCAACGCCCGCAGCTTCCCAATAGCGTCGTGCGATCGCAGTATATTCCTCGCTGACATCGCAAGCAATAATCTGACCGTTTGAAGGCAGCGCCAAAGCTACGCACAGCGAGCTGTAACCAGTAAAAACGCCAATTTCTATGGTTTTGGTCGCTCCCATAAGCTGCACCAGCATCTCCATAAACTGACCTTGTTCGGGAGCTATCTGCATCATACCCATAGGATGCTTAGCAGTTTCTTCCCGTAGTGAAGCGAGAATATCGGGTTCCCGCAGAGAAATAGATAACAGATAATCGTAAAGTTGATTTTCTAAGCCAAGAGTTGAGTTCGCCATCGGTTTGTCCTTCCTGCTGACTTTTTATTTGAGATTGTAGACGCGCAGTTAATGAATATGGGACAGGCTACGCTTAAATTGGATCTATTTTGCTCCTAGCTGTTGACAAATTGCAATAGTGGCGTCAAGGTTGCATGGAACTCATATCTTGCACCATTCTCGCTTAAAAAGCCCGACGGCCGGTGAAGCGAAGACTGAATTTTCTTGTGGGCCGTTGCTCCGACGCCGCCCATAAAAAGCTTATTGAGAATGGTGCAACATCTCAGATGGAAGCAACTGACAGCACGCGCCCTCAACCTCCCAATCAGTTTATCTCAGCCGCAGGTGTTTCTGCTGCTTTGCAAAGCCATTAGCGAACCTAAATTTCAAATTCACCTACTCACTATTTCTCAAGTTGAACCCCTGACAACTCTATTTTTACCATTTTTGGGATGTGCAGAAGTTAGAATTTAACAGTCGAGTCCTCTTAGTTCAATATGAAACTTTTTTAACTGTCACATTATTTTTACATACCAACAGGGCGATCGCAGCGGCTGCAAATCCAGTTTAATATGAAGCTTTCGTAACTGTCACATCCTTTTCACCTAACCCTGGAAACGCACACACAATCAAAACAACATTTCGCAAGGGCGATCGCCATGTATTACACTTTCGCAGGTTTTGGTGCCGTCACAGGTATATTTTTGCTGCTAGTTTTTGCCATTCTGCAATGGCTGCACATCCCCGCCGGCAGCTTCATCGATTGGGTAATTGCCATTGCTAGTTTTGAATGGCTGTTGTTGATAGTTACAGTTCCCTGGAATATCCATTTTGAAGCTAAAGAAGTTTTAGCGCAAGCCGCAGAATCAACAGCAAAAGGGATTGCAGTAGACGAGAAACAAGTCAAATATGTTAATTTATTAGCTAGCCGTTCCTTGTGGGTTGCTCTCGGACTTCACCTCTTGAGCGCGATCGCACTTTACGCCCTAGCAGCCGCCGGAATTAGCGCTGTTGGCTATCTGAGTTCCGGTGCAGCGCTGCTGTTAACTATACTGCGCCCCGCGATTAGAGGTTATCAGTATTTAGCGGCGCGGCTGACAATGATTCGCCGTCAATTTTTGCATCCCCGCGAAGATATTCTCGAACTCCGCACCCGCTTCGCCAACTTAGAATCTACCCTTCAAAATTTGGAAGCTAGATTCAATTCTAACGATCCGAATTCTTGGGTAGCTGTACAAGAGCGGCAGCAGGAAGCGACTAGAAGAGAATTAACTCGACTAGCAGCATCTCTGGAAAATTTCCGATCGACAAATCAAGCCGAACACACTGCACTGGCAAGAAATGCAGAAAGTGCGATCGCTCAACTCACCGATGACGGACAATTTCTCAACCACGTTCGCGAAATCATCCGCTTCTTTAAAGATTCCTGAAGTCCTATTATCTCCAGTCAAACAACCACAGTAAAATTGGTTCGTAGTGAGGACTTTAGTCCTGATAAAAATCTGAAGACCAAAGTCCTCACTACAAACCCCTTGATTAGAGGTAATTGACCTGGAAGGATATTATCTATCTAAAGATAGATGTCAAAGATTCGCAGAATGTGAAATTTTCAATAAAAAGAGAAATTTATCAGTCTTGAGGAAGACTCACTAAATGTATTGGAGATCGCAGAAATTTCTCGCAAACTATAACCAAAGATAGTTTGTTAATGAGTTAGCTTACACTTAATATTTAAACATAAGCCAAAGACCTTTTTGAAAAGATAACTCAGGAAAAAATCATGACTAATCGCCAACCCACACCGCCCGAAAAAGAAATTAGCAAATCAACACCGGCCGACGAACAAATCGAAGCCAATATGGAAGCCCCCCACTACGACAGGGGCATTACTCCTGCGGAGACAGCAGCGCGGCAAGAACGCGAAGGCGCTAACTTCATGCACACAACCACCGAAGGGAAGCAGAAAAGTGCAAAAACTGATGACCAAACCGATGACGAAAGCATTCACACCACAGATGGTTATACAGTAGACAAAGAAGGTCTAGTTAACAATTACGCGATCGAACCGGAAATGTACGTCAACGAACCGGGCGATTTGAGAGCAAAAGAGGAAGCCGAAGCCCAAGAACGCGCTCGACTTCTGGCAGAAATCAAAGATAAAAAAGGCGAAGAAGGAAAACTAACCAATGAAGAAGACACCCGCAGTAAAGGGCCGGGAATTATCTAGGCTATCTGGTTGGTAGTTGCGTTTCAGCGAGCGAGACTGCAACTGCAAAGCGAAGGGGGCGGTTTTATATCCGGCAGTTCTCGATCGAGATGTCCGGTAAAACCCGCCCCTGTTTTGCTTTCGACTTCTGTTTTTAGACTTAAGATTTTACATAGATAAATTACCGTCTCCATGGGTCAGTCTTCACTACCCACTCAAAAACGATCGCCTTAAAATTAATCAAGCCCTAACATTTTCCCTCAGCCAATTAAACTTAGCCTCAGCTAGAGCCAAATTTTCCATGATGTTCGGATTAATATCCTCCCGATCTAATTCCGGTTGAGCCAATTCAATATTGCGACCGTATTCTATATGTCTGATCGTACCGCGCATCCGGTCTGCCAGACAGAGTGAAATTCCATAATAAAACCGGGAAGCAAAGCCCATATCGTGTTGAAGTTTGATTACTAACTGCCGCCGGGGAATTGCCAGCAAGTGAGTTTCTGCGATCGCCTTCACCGTTGCCAAAGGAGGACGACTATCAATGAAAGAAACTTCTCCAACCAGTTCTCCGCTGGCTATTTTAGCAAGTTCTTTAGTCTGCTCAGCTTCGATCAAAACGGTCAAACTTCCCTTCAAAACAATGTATAGCGCATCTATCTGTCTCCCTTCGTGGATCAAAATCGCGCCCGGATCTAGAACTTCCTTTTTGCCTTTTTGGACGATCCAGTCGATATCGTCGTTATTTAACTGGCTCAAAATGAAAAGTGCTTTTTTTCTGCTGCTGTCGGCCATAAGTTTAGCTCCCGATCGCTTCTTTTTTATATAAAATTGAGAGGGGGCGCGGTCGCAACTTCTTCCGCAGCAGTTACTCCTCGCTCAATACAGTTTTTTTATCCTGCCTAACTTCTTGGCAAAACGCTTCTAGGGCCGGCCTTGCCAATAGCAAATGAATCACACTGAATAATAATCTCTCAATACTAGCATTTGTTGAACAATCTTTTTTTACTCGATCGGCTTCTAAAAAATCCTGCGAAATGCCCGTCTCAAAAGCAATCGGGTTCGCCCGCACAGCTTTGGTACGCGATCGGGCGCGGGAGACCGTGTTCCGCGCCCAGTCTTGCTCGCTAAATCGATCGCAAATCAGGATAGCCGGCCAACATATCGTCAGCAGTCAGAGTGTCCCCGTTCGCTTGAGGAGTCCACAGCACCTCAACCGCCAGCAACTGCTCGCTCGATACTCCCCCAATCTGGCGCAAAGCTTGGCGCAAATCTTCAGAGTTTTTCACTGCTGGCAATTGCAGTTTACCTTGAGTACCGACAATCACCGTCACTACAATAAATTCCCCGGGATCTGAATTCAAATCAGAGGCAACCAGCGCCCCATTTTCCTGCAAACCTGGCAGGATATTGCTGCTCCCGGCTTGCCGGAGCTGATTGTTATAATTCGAGAGCGTTTCTTCAGTAAATTTACTGCGTTCTGCCAAAGAAAATTGATTAAATTTAGCTTCGGCTGCTTCCAAGCGAGTTTGCACAGATTCAGCGCCCGCGTAAACCCAGTATTCAGGATGCCGCAGCAGCGCCAGAGTAGATTCTTGCACCACTTGAGCGCGACCGGCCGCTGTGTCGGTATCCGCTTTTCGCGCTAGGGAGTCGAGTTCGGCTTGCAAACCGCGGGCCTCTGCTAGCAAACCAACTTGCAAGCGGGCGACAGATACGGTGGTAGTGGGGGCACTGTTGCCCAGTTCGTCAGTTCCTCCCCCGGCGCGGCGGAAGCTTTGGACGAGGAAATTAGCGATCGAAATAAAAATCAAAATCGAGAACAGGCCGCCAAACCCGCCCCCAAAGCCAAAAAACGGCAGCAAGAACGGGAAACCGAAGCCGCCCCCAAAGCCGCCGCCCGGGTAGTAACCCCCTCCCGACGGCGCGTAAGTGCGACTGGGAGGCGAGTAACTGCGCGCCGGAGCTCTAAAAGATCCGCCCCCGATGCGTCCTCCGCTGCGGGCCGCCAGAGCTCCGTCAGCGTTACCGAGGGCTAGCGTCAGTACCAGACCGATCGCAAATAGTGATTTCAAAAGCGGTTTGATCTTTGAAATTAGTTGCTTGTACATAAGACCGTTACTATTCGATACATTTATAATTTACAGTCTATCCTCTCTTCTGGGCAGCCTGGTTGCAGGTGTGAAGCCAGCGAGATATCCGTACCAACCGATCCCAGCACCGTTAGGGCTGTGTCTGGGAACGGGAAAGACTAGAAAGGACTGGCTTTCCTGACTGGGAACAATGGACATCCAGACTTTCACAGAACTTTACTTAAGTACAGGGCGATCGGCCAACAATAAGCTTTAGACTTTTAAAGAAACGCCGCGAGTCCTAGAAAACAGGGCTTTATCTACCGTAAAAAAAACATTATGTTTCCAACTCACCGCCCCCGCCGCCTCCGCAACCATCCCCAACTCCGCCGGATGGTACGCGAAAATATCTTGACAACCAGCGATTTAATTTACCCTCTATTTGCCGTACCGGGGGAAGCTTTTGCTAAAGAAGTCACATCGATGCCAGGAGTTTACCAGCTATCGGTAGACAAAATAGTAGAAGAAGCAAAAGAAGTCTACGACCTCGGCATTCCCGCGATTATTTTATTTGGCATTCCCGCAGACAAAGACACAGATGCTACAGGTGCTTGGCACGACTGCGGCATCGTCCAAAAAGCCACGGAAGCAGTTAAAAAAGCCGTACCGGATTTAATCGTCATGGTCGATACTTGTCTGTGCGAATATACCAGTCACGGTCACTGCGGCTATTTGGAAGTCGGAGATTTAAGCGGCCGCGTCTTGAACGATCCGACACTAGAATTGCTCAAGAAAACCGCAGTTGCTCAAGCTAAAGCCGGTGCAGATATTATCGCACCTTCGGGAATGATGGACGGTTTTGTCGGAGCAATTCGCCAAGGATTGGACAGCGCTGGATTTGAAGATATTCCCATCATGTCTTACGCGGCAAAATACGCCTCAGCTTATTATGGCCCGTTCCGGGATGCGGCTGATTCTGCTCCGCAATTTGGCGATCGGCGCACTTATCAAATGGACCCGGGAAACGGCCGGGAAGCACTCAAAGAAATTGCTCTCGACATTGCCGAAGGCGCAGATATGCTGATGGTTAAACCAGCTTTAGCTTACATGGACATCATCTGGCGCGTGAAGGAAGCAACTAACCTGCCAGTTGCTGCTTACAACGTTTCTGGAGAATATGCGATGGTGAAAGCCGCCGCCCTCAATGGTTGGATAGATGAAGAAAGAGTAGTGATGGAAACATTGACAGGATTCAAGCGTGCTGGTACTGATTTGATTTTGACTTATCACGCCAAAGACGCCGCCCGCTGGTTGCAAAACTGATTCACTCTTTGAGATTAGAGAATTGACTCCACAGCACAATCTTCCGGTGTTATCGTGGAGTCAATACCTCTCTCGATAGATGATTTTTGAGTCCTTTCACATCACAGAAGCTCTCGTTTACGCATCAAGACGCTCAGAAAAAGACTTTTTTGTCGTCGCGGTGGGCTGTAACTACAAAAAAATCGGTTTCTCTATCAGCGAACTCTCAACCCATACAAAATCACTGATTCCGATCTAAAATCTAAAATCTAAAATGGTATGAGTTATGAGTTGGCAATTTTGACTCAAAGACTTTTTTACAAAATTCACACAAAAAAGTATTAATAATCACCGAAATTAGTTAGATAATATGTATGAATAAAAATAGTTTTGTAAATAGGGAATTCAATCCTTGATGGTTCCCAAGCAAAATTAACTTTCACTCCTGTAAGACAGTAAAAGTAACACAGTTTAGATACAACTTGAAGGCACCGCACAGCATGACATCAACGACTAGAGATTCCAGTCACATTCAATTTTGTATAGGTCGCGATCGCGCCGACATCGCACAGATCCAAGAACTATTTAAAGCCGCCGCCTTTTGGGCGAGGGCACGCAAGATAGAAGATTGGGCAATCGCGATCGCCAACAGCGAACCAGTTGTTACAGTTTGGGACGGCTCGCGGGCGATCGGCTTTGCCAGGGCCACTTCAGACGGCATCTATCGAGCCACCATCTGGGATGTCGCCATTCATCCAGATTACCAAGGTGCAGGACTCGGCCGCAAATTAGTCCAAACCGTCTTAAGTCACCCTCGAATGTGCCGAGTAGAGCGAGTTTACCTGATGACAACTTACAAACAAAGCTTCTACGAGCGCATTGGTTTTCAGAAAAACGCCAGCACCACAATGGTACTTGAAAATCAGCTTCTAGAAGAGAATCTCGAAGTAGAAATTAGCAACGGCGAATTGCTAATTGCTAATTGTTAAATAAGCACAAAAATTGCACCAAAATCTATAATATGTAGGGTGCGTAAGCGCGCACCTTACTCCCTATAAATCATTTCCTTCTTGCTTCCTCCCTCTTCCCGACCTCTATTAAATCTCTTAAATCCGTTGCTCTCTTCCCGACCTTTGTTCAATCCGTTACATCCGTTACATCCCACATCTTGCACCATTCTTGCTTAACAGGCTTTCGGGCCTGTTAAGCGAAGAGTGAATTTCTCGCTTCACGGGC